>NZ_JBKEUI010000003.1:0-2797 GCF_056356495.1 Bifidobacterium sp. LH_491 | reverse complement strand
CACCGAGACCGCAAGACGCTACCATCTCAGCCGCAGCGAGTACGTGCGCAGGCAGCTCGTCGGCGCAATCTGACGGGCGCTCCGACGCCATCGGAGGATGCCGCGTGAGCGGTCTGGAGGCTTTGCCGACTAAGGGGTCTGGGTCTCCCGAGCAAGTCTTTTCGCACGGCGAAAAGAGCGAATGTATATACGTTCGCGTCACTTGCTACGTCTGTAAGGTCACATGTAAAGTGTTCGGTATCCGTCGCCCGTTCTCATTAAGGCGTGTGCGACACGACACGGAAGCGAACAAAAAAACTCCCGATGGTGATACCATCGGGAGCAAAGAGATAATACGATAGTCAGTCTATCACGGTTGATGCGAAATGTCATTCGTGTGTGTCTGATGACCGTGGAGTTCTTGGGCAGCCGCCACGATAAACCGCCCCGCTGGGTTCACCGCCACCGGCTGAAAAGGTCGGGTCGCGCTCAACGACAGTCGCCCTTTGATGGGCATTACTCAAACAGACTCCAAGGCCAGTGCGGGCACAATCGGGGCAGGCCGACCGCACCGAAATCGTTCTTCGATGGGAAAGCGTCGTGGAGACATGCCGCGCCGCGGGACAACAGACAATGACACCCGCCGAGAACGAACAATCGACCGACCGACCGACCGTCAGGGTCGTTTTTTCTCGCTTGTCCGCAAGGGCAAGCCCTCACTGCTCTCCCTCACTCCCTCCCATCAGCATCCTGGAATTGGTAGAGCGCATTTGGCGTGGCTGCATATTAGATTGCGTGCAGGGATTTCAGATAGTGGCGCAGCCGTAATCCCTGCTGCGATACCAGGGAGATGCACGCGACACGGTTCTTGTCCCATACTTTCAACTCTGTATCGAATGCAAACTCGTTGAGATCGAACTCCCGTACCGAAAATTCCTCTGATGAGATCTCATGGATCATGCTGTAAAAGTAGTAATCATCTTCAGGTGAATCACTCAACACGGTGATGAGTTGCTGTTCCGACTTGCTCCAGCGCAGTAAATCGTCAAGTGAGCTGGCCGATTGGACGCACGCATCTATCTGCGGTACGAACCCCTCTACGTCGCTATCGGGCGAATAATTCCTATGGTTAAATTCGCAATAGCTCAGATATGGCGAACTTTGTTGTTCGTCGGCAATGCAGCTATCCGCTACCCATTCGATGGAGTCCGGCGCACCGTTGGCATCCAAAGTTAGATATAGATGGCCATCATCGACCTTCTTGATGCGATACGCGACGCAGAAGGCATCCTCGGCGCTATAGGTGTGGCGAATCTCCAGCAAAGAACCCCAGGAATCCAGGTTGGTGCTCATATCTCACCCCCATGAGAAAAGTCTGCTACTTGCATCGCTTCCATCCGGGCTTGCACTTTTTCTTTTCCTGTCGTCCAGGTCTTGGCTTCGTATGCTTGTCATGCGTACTTTTACGCGCATTTTTCTTATGTTCGGCAAACCATTGAAGAATCCGCTTACCTACCCATGAAGTAGCCAAGATCACTGCGCCACCGACAATTATTACTCCGGTTACGGTAATAGCAACCTCACCAATTTCTGGTATAAAGTAAATTCCTGCGGCTGGAGCGGCTACTCTATCTTCTTCATATACGACAGAATCCAGTAGTTCATTAAATTCTTTTTGTGAATAGCTCTTACCGTTGATGACAACGCTGTCTTCATGAATGATAACAGTGGCGCATCTGCTCTCTCCGTCGTAACAGGCCTGCTCTGTAGAATTTGATGGTGAATTGTTAGTAAGTTCGTCAGCATACGTTGCAGGCGCTAGACTGATGGTTAAAGATGCCGCAGCGATTATGGAAGCAGTTATTGCTGATATTTTCTTTATCTTTTTCATTTTTCTACGAATCCTTCATTCCTTCTCTTCGCCCGTATCAAAAATTTTAGCAGTACAGGATATTCAAAATCTAGAACTGATTTGAGAAGTAAATGTTTGGCCAGGTTGGCCACTTGTTCGGTAGTAGCAAGCGACGGGAATGTGGCCACATTCCCTCATTTCGCTCCGCTCAATGGCTTGCTCGGGAGACCCAGACCCCTTAGTCGGCAAAGCCTCCAGACCGCTCACGCGGCCGTTGTTTTTCGCATCAGACGCTGGTGTGATTTCGGTGTTATGCTGGTGTTACTCAATCTTTGGAGGTGCGGAGTTGAAGATTTGCGTGCTCGACCGCGTGCACGAGAGGCATCCGGAATTGTCCGCCGCCGACGTGCTGACGGCGTTCAGGAGCGTCATGGTGGACGCGCGCAGAAGCAACGACACATGGGTCTGCATCGGACTCGACGGGCGCGGCAGGGACGTGGAGATGGTCTACCGGCAGCGTGGTGACATCGTGGTGATCTACCACGCCATGACCCCGCCGACGAAGAAGACGCGAAGCGAAATAAGCCGCCTGCGCGGGGAAAGGAGCATGTGATGAACGGTTTTGGCGAGCGTGACAGGGAGCTGCTGGAGATGGTCGGCATGAGCGTGGAGCAGGTGCTGGAGGACGAGCGGCGGCTGGAGTCCGAAGAAGAGGGCCACGGCATATGCGGCCCCGTCCATTACGGTCTGCATATGCTGCAGACGAGCGACGAGGAGATGGTCAGCATGACCGTGAAGATGCCCAAGAGCCAGCTCGAGAAGGTCACCGAGACCGCAAGACGCTACCATCTCAGCCGCAGCGAGTACGTGCGCAGGCAGCTCGTCGGCGCAATCTGACGGGCGCTCCGACGCCATCGGAGGATGCCGCGTGAGCGGTCTGGAGGCTTTGCCGACTAAGGGGTCTGG
>NZ_JBKEUI010000002.1:0-18746 GCF_056356495.1 Bifidobacterium sp. LH_491 | reverse complement strand
GAGGCGGCCGTCCGGTCGTTTCCCCCTCTCCCCTTTTTCGTTCCCCTTCCTTTCCCTTCCTTTCCCTTTCCTTCCCTTCCTTTCCCTTCCTTTCCCTTCCTTTCCCTTCCTTTCCCTTTCCTTCCCTTTCCTTCCCTTTCCTTCCCTTTCCTTCCCTTTCCTTCCCTTTCCTTCCCTTTCCTTCCCTTTCCTTCTGTTCCTTCTGTTCCTTCTGTTCCTTCTGTTCCTTCTGTTCCTTCTGTTCCTTCTGTTCCTTCTGTTCCTTCTGTTCCTTCTGTTCCTTCTGTTCCTTCTGTTCCTTTTCCTGTTCCTTTTCCTTGTCGGTCCTTACGATTTGGTGTTCCGTCGTCGCCCATGCCCCGTTCCCCCTCCCGCCGCGTCCCGTTCATGCCCCGGTTCCCGCCCCGTTCATCCCGGGTTCCCTCCCCCGCCGCGATCCCAACGCCCGTCCTCCTCCCGACTCCCCCCGCCTCCTACGCGACGACTGCAAAACCAACCACACAAAACAACACACATCCAATTCTTGTTTCGTTGTGCCTTGGTTATTGTCTCTGTGCACGCCATCGTTCGCTTAGTGTTTGCGTGGACTCCGAAACCATTTCCTGCCGTCATTCCTCCTTTAGTTTCCTTCGGCCCCTCGAGTCCATACACGTGCTTTTTGCTTTCTCCTACTTCATAAACTCGGTTTTTCTTATTGTTACGCTTGTCTTAAATTTTCCCGTGTGTTGCATCCAATCCGTGTTCTTTTTGAGAAAAGACATTCAGAATTGTTGTACAAAATCCTAGTGGAGTATGCGTCTGCTGACATTCTCCGGTTCTTTTACGCCCCCGAGTTGATGGAGGTGGCTCTCCGATCCGTCACAAGAAGACATGCGATTGTTCAAGGGATTGTTGCGCATCATGCGCCCGCTTTGCATTTGCGATCTTTATAAGATACCTGTGATACAGCGAGTTGGTCGCGATATCCAACCCTGTAGTTATGAAAAGCCCTGCGCCGTTGCTTCCACGTCGCAACAACGCAGGGAAATATAAGAAGCTATACGCTAGTTCTGGAATGCTGCTCGTATCTGAGCGGGAGTGCCGTAAGATGCCTGCGCGCCGTATCCCATAGCCGCATATCCAGCCACATAGGAAGCCAATGTAGCGCTTTCGACAAGAGTGAGCGAGGATGCAAGACCTGAAAGAATGGTACCCATGAATGCATCGCCGCAGCCTGTAGTGTCAACAGCCTTAACGGTTACTGGAGCAATACGGTGTACGGTATCACCATCAATAACAACAGATCCGTCACCGCCAAGTGTAATGACAGCGCGTTGGAAACCGTAATCATGCATGGCGTTAACAATATACTCCCAATTTACTGCATCCCAATTGCCATCAGCAGGTTCGCTGATATGTAGAAGCTGAGCCATTTCGTGTTCGTTCACCAGAAGAATATCGGCGTTATCAATCAACTCGGCCGGTAGCTTTGTCGTAAAAGGAGAGTTGTTTAATAGCACAGTGACGCCAGCCTCGTGTGCCAACGAAGCACATAAGGTTACCGTATCGATGGGGCTTTCCAAGCATAAGCCCAATACCGTGGCACTGGTGATCGGTTCACGCATAGCGGTTACATAATCAACGGTGACTTGGGCGTTCGATCCTGGCGAATATACGATAGTGTTTTCACCGGCGCTGTCCACCGTAATCACTGTGGTGCCACTTGGACCAAGCACGCGGCGAATATGCGAAGTGTCTACTCCTGCTTCGCGTAAATGACCGAGGAGAAAATCAGCATTGGAATCGGAGCCCACGGCGCCAAACATGTGAACATTGGCACCGATACGCGCTGCTGCAGCAGCCTGATTGCCGGATTTGCCTCCCGGGAGAATTTGCAATGGTCCTCCGTTAACAGTTTCACCAGGTTCTGGCAAACGTTCTGTGGAGACTGTGTAATCGGCATTCATTGAGCCAACAACCGAAATGTCGCCCTGAATGCGATCAAGTCGAGCTAATACTTCGTTGATGTTCATCATGCTCCTATATGCTCCTATCGTAAATAACATATGCCGCCCGCCACATTGTCGCCTTGGGCGCTGTGGCGGGCGGCATGAGAAAAGGATTACTTGGTGTAAATGCGCTTGCGGAACGCCACGTACAGCACTAGCCCAAGGAGTACTATCGCGGCGAAGATCAGCAGCAGGTTGGAGTACACTGCGGCCGAACCGGTGGCGCCGATCACGCTGCCGCCACCCAGCGACTGCGTGCCCATCAGGCCGCCGAAGATGGCGATGCCGATGGAGGCGGTCACGTTCATGACCAGATCGTTCATGCCGATACCGCGGCCGGTTTGTTCAGCCGGAACGGTGGACAGCACGGTGTCTACGATCGGGGAGAACATCAGACCCATGCCGGCGTAGAACACGCAGCCGGTGATGGCCAGAGCCACGGTGCCGGCCATCACGCACAGGGCGGAGGCGACAAGGCCGACAATCATCAAACCGGCGGCGGTGAAGATGGCAGCTTCGCGTCCGATCTTGCCGATAATGGCACCAGAGGAGGTCGCGACCACGGTCGCCACGATGAAGGAGGCGAGCAGCACCAGCGAAACCTGCGCGGGCTTCAAGTTGTACACGCTCGTGCCGATGGCGTTATACAGTGGCGAGAACGAGTAGTTGATGAAGTAGAACACGAAGATCAGCGAGATGGCCTTCAGCCAGCGTGAGTTGCGGAAGAACGCGGGCGTGATGAACGGATCCTTCGCCTTGTTGATGTACAGAGCGAACACAACGAACAGCACGGCCGCCGCCGCTAGGAAGAGCCACTGATAATCGGAGAAGAACAGGGTCAGGAAGGCGATGGCTAGGCCGAAGATCAGGAAGCCAGGCACATCCACCTTGACGCCTTGCGCGTTAATTTCCGGCAGGTTCTTCATGAGAATGGGGATGAACAGCACGCTGATGACCGGGATCAGGAACAGGTACGACCAGTCGATTTCGGAGAGGAAACCGCCGGCGACCACGCCGATGGCAGTGGACAGTTGGTAACCTGCGGTGAAAATACCAAAGAATACAACTTTTTCACTGTCGCGTAGGTACTTCGCCGCAACGACGAGGTATACGGAGCCGGAAACCTGAGCGCCTGCGGTTTGGATAGCACGGGCGATGATCACCAGCCAGATATTCATGTGCAGGAAGAAGCCCATAAGCGAACCAACCACCAGTAGCGCCAAGCCGATGACGGTCATGCGTTTGAGCGATACGAAGTCGCCTAAGGATCCGTAGACGAAGCATACGATACCGAGCACGATGCCGGGGATGGCGGTAATCAGCGGGGCTTGTTCGGGGGCGCCAAGGTCTTGTCCTACCTGTGCGAATACGAGATTAAAGGCCTGCAGGCATAGCGTTCCGAGGATGAAGATGACCAGCAGGGGCACAAGCGCGCGCTTGGCGTTCGTGTGGTCATAGGTTGCTTTACGTACAGTCGATGTCATGGGAATACTCCTTATGCAATGGCAATGGCGTCGCTTTAGGCGCGGGCCAAACCGGAGATACGGGTCATGAACTCATTGAGGAAGCGGTCAACGTCAACGCCGACGGCGACTTCCATGGTCTTGTGCGGGTCATTCAGGCGAGTATTGTCGCCAATGGTGCGGCCGCGGGTGTTGCCTTCGGTGTCGACTTGCATGTTGATGGCCAGCGTATTGACCAGCGTCGGGTCAACGGCCACGCCCACTGCCAGCGGGTCATGCAGGCCGCAGCCGCCCAAATGCGGCGAAGTGGTTTCGTACGCCTTGATGTAGTAGTCGGTCATGTCGGCCAGGAAGTGGCCGGCTGGCGTATCCAGGTCGCGCCACTGCTGGGTTTCCTTGCGGGTCAGCAGGGTTTGCAGGGTGACGTCCAGGCCGATCATGGTGGCGGGGATGCCTGAGCGGAAGACGTAGTCGGCAGCGTCGGGATCCTGTGAGATGTTGGCTTCCGTCCAAGCATTGACGTTGCCGCAAACGGTGAGTGCACCGCCCATAAGAACCACGCGGCCGATTTCGTCCTTGATCTCCGGAGCCTTCTTGAGCGCGGCTGCGAGGTTAGTCAGCGGGCCGGTCGGTACGTAGATGAGGTCTTTGCCGTATTGCTTGACCGCTTCGATGATGAAGTCGACGGCGGATTGGGTTTCCGGCTGACGGGATGAGTCGGGGATGGTTACTTCGCCGATTCCGTTGACGCCGTGAATGAAGGCGGAGATTTCGAGCACGCTGAACGAGTCAGTAGTGCTGGAGTGAGGGATACCGGGGTACACCTTGACCTCCGGGTGGCCGAGCAGATCGGTGATGGCCAGGGCATTGCGCACGCCTTGTTCCATCAGCACGTTGCCGTAGGTGCCGGTGATGCCGATGAGTTCGATTTCGGGGCTGCCAAGCGCGTAGGCGATGGCGAGGGCGTCGTCGATGCCGGTGTCGAGGTCGAGGATGAGCTTCTTCGTCATGGGTTATTCCTTTCCATTGGTTGTGAACGGGTATGCTCCGTTCCACACTGGACGTGCGGCAAGAGGTCGGCCCCACGTCCCACGGCTGCCGCCGTGTCGTCGTTGATCGGTTAGCAATACAGCCTGGTGGAAGTAATTCACCTAAATACTATGGTACGCGAAAACATTGCTGGCGTTATGTTTATTTGCGTTTAAGCCGTTTATTCGGCGTGTCGATTAAACGCTTTACTTAAAGGCGGACAGAATAACTGTCGTGTGTCTAAGATTCGCTGAATGAATAATAACGTTGTACAAAAGTTTGGAAACACGCCGTTGAAGAACCCATCGCATCGTGTATAGTTGGTGGTGGCTCAATGAAGAGAAAAAATCAGCTTCGTTGAACCGGCATAATCCAGTACCGGTATAGGCTGGCGCAAGGCTGTGTTGGTTTGTAACGGTAAGAAACCCTTCACAACGGATCGTTCGGCACGTACCTGCCGATGAAAGGAAGAACATCATGGCAGAAGTTGTATTCGACCATGTCACTCGTGTCTACCCGGGCAACGATAAGCCTTCGGTGGATGATTTGAATCTGGACATCAAGGACGGGGAGTTCCTTGTGCTGGTTGGCCCCTCGGGCTGCGGTAAGTCAACCACCCTGCGCATGCTCGCTGGCTTGGAAGAGGTGAATAAGGGCCGCATCCTCATCGGTGGCAAGGATGTCACCACAATGCAGCCGAAGGACCGCGACATCGCTATGGTGTTCCAGAACTATGCTCTGTACCCGCACATGACGGTTGCTGACAACATGGGTTTCGCGCTGAAGATTGCGGGCACGCCGAAGGAAGAGATTCGCAAGCGCGTCGAGAAGGCCGCTGAGATCCTCGATTTGACCGAGTACCTTGACCGCAAGCCGAAGGCTCTGTCCGGTGGTCAGCGTCAGCGTGTCGCTATGGGTCGTGCTATCGTCCGCGAGCCGAAGGTCTTCCTCATGGACGAGCCGCTGTCGAACCTCGACGCAAAGCTCCGTGTGCAGACCCGCACCCAGATTGCTGCTCTGCAGCGTCAGTTGGGTGTCACTACCCTGTATGTGACCCACGATCAGACCGAGGCTCTGACGATGGGTGATCGTATCGCCGTCATTAAGCTCGGCATCCTGCAGCAGGTCGGCGCTCCGACTGAGCTGTACGATCGCCCGGCCAACGTGTTCGTCGCTGGCTTCATTGGCTCCCCGTCGATGAATATTAACGCGCACCCGGTTATCGATGGCAAGGCTAAGATTGGTGAGGACACCATCCAGTTGCCGGCCGAAGCGGTCAACAAATTGACGGCCGAGGACAAGGGACAGATTATCGTCGGCTTCCGTCCGGAAGATGCCGACCTGGCGGCTCCGGATGACATGAACGCCTTCTCGTTGAAGGTTGTTAACGTCGAGGATCTGGGCTCCGACGGGTACATCTACGGTAACATCATCACGGATGGCTCCTCCGCCCAGGCTGCCACCATGATGTCCGATCAGAACAAGCTCACCACGGTTCGTGTGAATCCGCGTGCGCTGCCGAAGGTTGGCGAGACCGTCAAGATTAAGATCGATCCGGCCAAGATGCATCTGTTCGCTCCGTCGACGGAGATGCGTCTGAACTAGTTTTGACCGGGTAGCACCTGTGTCAAAGAGTAAACGAGGTTGATTCTCTTCCTCTCTTACACACCTCGTTGGAAGGACCCCGCGTAGCCGCGGGGTCCTTTTTGTCTGCGTTGAAACTGCAGACAGCCATTGGGGTCTCACATCTGCACTTGGTTTTTCATCGCGTCGTGCGGCTACTTTTCGTTCTGTCCGCCCGCACCGTCTCTTGCATGGGGTTTGCTTCAAGTCATCTCTGTTCCATGCGTGTTCTCCGGGAAAGCGGCTACATTAGGACGTATGGAATTTTCTGCACTGCCGAATATGGATCCGCGAGCTATGCAAGCAACGTCCGTCAATGCCGACGCCGCTTCTCCAGCCAGCGCGGAGCCGCAGGCCTTGACGATTACTGCGGCGAGCTCCAACCCCAAGATGTTCACGTTGCCGTGGGAGCGGCCTTTGGCTACATGGCCTGCAGAGTTGCTGGCGAACCTGCCGCGTGGTATTTCCCGCCATGTCGTGCGATTTGTTCATGTAGGTGATGAAGTGTACGCGATGAAGGAAATTACGCGCAACGTCGCTGAACGAGAGTATGAGATTCTACGACGTTTGCAAAAATTGGAGTTGCCGACGGTTACGCCCATCGCTGTGGTTACCGGTCGTCACGATAAGGACGGCGAGCCGCTGGAGGCGATTCTAGTAACCAAGCATTTGAAGTTTTCGTTGCCATACCGTGCATTATTTGCGCGCAATTTGCGGCCCGACACTGCGGAGCGCTTGATTGACGCGCTTGCCGTGCTCATGGTCAGATTGCATTTGTCTGGCTTCTACTGGGGTGATGTGTCGCTGTCCAACGTTCTGTTCCTGCGCGATGCCGACGCGTTTTCCGCATTTTTGGTAGATGCGGAAACCGGTGACTTGCATCCGTCGCTTACTGAAGGCCAACGGGAATACGATATTGATTTGGCTCGTACCAATATCATCGGTGAATTGATGGATTTGAGTTCGGGGCAGTTGCTGCCAAGCGAAGTCGATGAAGTGGAAATTGGCAATCGGCTTGCCGAACGGTATCACTCGCTGTGGAGCGCGTTGACTGATACCGATAAGTTTGGTCCTGATGAAATGTGGAAGATCGAAAAGCGTGTGAATCACCTCAATGATCTTGGCTTTGATGTGGACGAATTGGAGATGAAAACCGCTGAGGATGGTAAGCGCGTGCTGGTTCGTCCACGTGTGGTGGATGCAGGTTATGCGTCGCGCAAGCTGTTGAGACTCACTGGGTTGGATGTGCAGGAGAACCAAGCGCGTCGCTTGTTGAATGACTTGGATGCCTATCGCGCGTCTACATGGCGAGAGGGTGAAGAGTTGGAGATTGTGGCCACTGATTGGATGCGTGAGGTCTTCGAACCAACCGTGCGTATGATTCCGCGCGAGTACCGTTCGCAGATTGAGCCAGCGCAGTTCTTCCATGAGGTGCTTGATCATCGTTGGTATCAGGCCGAAAAAGCCGGGCACGACGTGCCCATGCGTGAGGCGGTGGAAAGTTATATCGACAACATTCTGCCGCAGTATAAGTTGGATACCAAGCTGATGGATGCGATTATCGCGGATGCTGATTCTGGTGTTATCGACGATGAGTATACCTATAACGACGTCGATGGTGGCTATAACCCGGATGATGATCCCGATGCAGCGGTGTGGAGCCACTGATATCAGGCTTGCTCGCGTACATACAGTAATGAGGTGGACGGTCACATGATTGACCGGCCACCTCATCGTATGGAGCGACTAATAATGAGCGGCTCTTACCTGAGATTCTACTGCGCGGCCTTACGTCGGGCCGTGGCCACGGCATACAGGCTGATGCCAGCGGCGACGGAAGCGTTGAGTGATTCGACGCTGCTGGAAATCGGGATTCCAGCTATGGTGTCGCAGGACTCGCGCACCAAACGGCTCAGACCCTTGCCTTCGGAGCCAAGCACCACGACGAGTGGATCGGTTTCAAAGCCGGTTTCGCCGACGAGTGAGTCGCCGCCACCGTCAAGGCCGATGGCATAGAAGCCACGGTCACGCAGTCCTTCGATGGCTTTGTTCAGATTCACCACGCGGGCGACCGGCATATGTGCGGCGGCGCCGGCGGATACCTTCCAAGCGGCGGCGTTCACGGATGCGCTGCGGCGCTCAGGCAGAATGACGCCGTTAGCGCCGAAAGCTGCGGCGGAACGGATCACGGCTCCGAGATTATGCGGGTCGGTAACGCCGTCAAGCGCGATGAACAAAGGCCGCGCCGCGATGCGGGTTGCCGCAGAATTGACGGCTTCCATGGCGCGCGCTTTCTTTTCGGCGCGGTCCACCAGCTCCTGCAGGGACGAATATTCGTATGGCTGCACCTTGAGAATCACGCCTTGATGATTACTGGAACGGGCGATGCGATCCATTTCCAAACGGTCGGCTTCCAGCAGGTGCAAGCCCATGTTGCCGGCCAGGCGCACGATGTCGCGGGTGCGGTCATCGTGCTCAATGCGCGCGGCGACATACAACTGCGTGGAAGGGACGCCGGCTCGCAGCGCTTCCAATACGGCGTTGCGGCCAATAACCAAGTCGTCCGTATCGGAGCTGAACTTCGCCGCGCGGCGACGCGCCGCAATGCGCGGATCAGCCATTTTACGGCGATCTGCAACCTTCTTCGCCTTATATGCCTTGTGATATACGCGATCCTCGGCCTTGGGCGTCGGACCCTTGCCGCGTAACGCGTTGCGATGCTTTCCTCCCGACCCTTTGGTCGGACCTTTCTTCAATGCCATGTATGCCATTGTCCCAGCACCCAAGGGCAAATGAGGGTCGGTACACTGGAATCATGACTGAATCCACGAATCATTCGGACACGCCTACTGCTGCGACGGCCTTTGGACGGCGAGAAATCGCCGACATGGCAATGTCTCAAGCGCTGGTTCAAGCTCTGGGCGCGCAGCATGACGGTGACGTGCCGGTCGGTGCGGTGGTGGTTGATGAGCAAGGCGCGGTGATTGGGCGGGGCCGAAATCGCCGGGAAGCACATGGCGATCCGTTGGCACACGCCGAAGTGGAAGCCTTACGCGAGGCGGCGACTAGTCGAGGTGGCTGGCGGTTGCGGGACTGCACGTTGGTGGTGACGTTGGAACCTTGCCCCATGTGCGCCGGGGCATGTGTGCAGTCGCAGGTTGGAGCCGTCGTGTTCGGTGCATGGGATGCCAAAATGGGGTCATGTGGTTCGGTATGGGACATTCCCCGTGATCCGCATATCGGCAGTGCACCGCAAGTATGGGGAGGCGTGCGCGAACAGGAATGCTCTCAAGTATTGACGGATTTCTTCCAAGGTCGGCGCTCGCAGGAAGCATAGCCAGGTAACGGCTGTCTATGTTTTCTTGCCGTATGAACAGACACTCCGTAGCATGGCAAGGAAAGCGTTTGTTCATAGTATCGAAAGCAGCTGGTATTCCTCGGCATATTTGCCGAAGTCGGCGTAGGCTGATTACAAAGGCGGGCGTTGGCGTCTGTCAACTTCCCAAGTATGGTCGGGCGTGCACTATTACCGATGATGCTTGGTTGATGTCGGTCGCCGTAAGAATGCCGGCGCATCTGACCGTTGTTAAGAACAGTAAAGGGGTCGTGCAATGACGCGCATGGAAATGCTGCAAGGTACTAGCGCCAATGGGGCGAAGCTGCAAGTGGCGTATATCGAACGCACAGAAGCCAAGGTGGCTGTGGCGCTCGCTTTTGTAGACGAAGATATGCCGCGGTTCGTGCATTGGGGGCGTCCGCTGTCCAACCCGCACACCGCGTTGGACATGTGTGACGCGCAGCGCCCGCAGCGCGTGTCGGGTGAATTGGACGATACGCCATGGCCGAGCGTACTGCCCACGCAGGCCGAAGGTTGGATCGGCAAGCCGCGTTTCTCGGTGCGTCGCAACGGCACTGAGTTGCTGTGCAAGTGGAGCGTGGTGGATATCGCCGCAGAAGAGGCTCAGGCGTCAGTAACCGTCTACGCGCAGGATGTCGAGCAAGGCGTTGGTGTGCAGTGGAGCTGTGTGCTGGAACCTGACGGGCTTATCCGCCAGTGGGCACAGGTGCGCAACCTTGGCGAGGGGGCGTTGGCAGTGGGTGTCGTGGAACTCGGGTTCCCGCTGCCCACGAACGCCAGCGAAATCCTCACCACCACCGGCCATCATCTGCGCGAACGTTCCCCGCAGCGTCAGCCGCTCACCATCGGACGTTTTGAGAAGGCCACCTATGTCGGACGTCCTGACTTCGACGCATCGTTGCTGCTGAACGCAGGCACTCCGGGATTTGGGTTCTCTCACGGCGACGTGTACTCCGTGCACGTCGGCTGGAGCGGCAACAGCGTACTTTCCGCGGAACGACTGCCTTATTCTCAAGGCCTTATCGGTGGCGGCGAAATCCTCATGGGTGGCGAAATTACCCTCCCGCAGTACGAAGCCGACAACGAATCCATCACAACCTACACCACTCCGTGTGTCTACGGTTCCTACGGCGAAGGACTCAACGAAGTCGCCCATCGATTCCACGCATACGTGCGTGCGCTGCACCCGAACTTCGCCACCAAGCCGCGTCCGGTGATCCTCAATACGTGGGAAGCCGTCTACTTTGACCATGATTACGACACATTGACTGCATTAGCGGATAAGGCAGTGGAAAGTGGTGTTGAACGTTTCGTTGTGGACGACGGCTGGTTCGGCTCCCGCCGCGACGACACCTCCGGACTAGGCGACTGGGAAATCTCCCCCGAAGTGTGGCCCGAAGGGGCGAAGAGCCTGAAGGCGCTCGCGGATTACGTGCACGGCAAGGGCATGGAGTTCGGCCTGTGGTTCGAGCCGGAAATGGTGAACCGCGATTCCGATATGTTCCGCAACCATCCTGACTGGGTGCTCAAGCCCACTGCATCGCGCCTGCCGATGCAAGGTCGTACGCAGCAGGTTGTCGACCTAACGAATCCCGATGCCTATGCGTATGTCTATGGCGCAATGGACACGCTGGTCGGCGAGCTGGGCATCGATTACATCAAGTGGGATCACAACAAGCTGGTGACGGAGGCGGTTTCGCCGCGTTCCGGCCGTCCCGCAGTGCATGAGCAGACGCTTGCGGTGTATCGTATCTTCGCTGATTTGAAGGCCGCGCATCCGGGCTTGGAAATCGAAAGCTGCTCGTCGGGCGGCGGTCGCGTGGACCTTGGCATACTGACCGTTGCCGACCGTATCTGGGGGTCGGACTGCGTCGACCCGGTGGAGCGTGCCGATATTCAGCGTTATACGTCGTTGCTGGTGCCGCCGGAGATGATCGGCGAGCATGTGGGCGCAAGCCCAGCGCATTCCACGCATCGTGCGACAAGCCAGGAAATGCGTATGGCGATGGCGTTCTTCGGCCATATGGGTATTGAATGGAATTTGCTCAAGGAGCCGCAGGCGGACATTGACAAGCTTGGTGTGTGGGTGTCGTCATTCAAGGAGCATCGTAATGATTTCGCCGCTGGCATGGTGTTGCACGGCGACAGCGTCGACCCGGCGGTACGAGTGGATGGTGTGATGAGCGCGAACGGCGAGCGAGGCGTGTTCCGCTTTACGCAGTTGACCACATCGCAGTCGTATCCGGCACAGACGATCACGATTCCCGGCCTGCAGGCGGATGCGGTGTATCGTGTCGCGCCGCTGGCATGCAGCATGGATCTGGATACGCCGGGCATTGGTTGCGGTCAGAGCCCGTTGGGATGGTGGCGTGAAGCCGGTGTGGCGATGACTGGCGAAGCCCTCCGCGCGTATGGACTGCGTCCGCCAGCGTTGCATCCGGCGCAGGCGGTGCTGTTTACGGTTACCAAGGAGGCGTAGCCGCGCTCGCCTAAGAGACGCAACGCACCTCGTCCGGAGTGACCGGCCGTCAGGTTTTTCAAGCCTGACGGCTTTTTATTTCCGTGTGGGGAAAACTCGCGCAAAGTGGGAATGAAAAAACAATTCCCGTATGGTCGCTCGTAAAGCGGGTCGGCACTGAAGCCGACTTGAGGACAGCAAAGGAGTCGTTCATGATGGCAGATTCCCACCCGAAAACAGCGATGCGCCGGGTATGGCGTCGTGTCGCCGCCGTGTGTGCGGTGGCAGCGATGGGGCTTGGCGTGGCCGGATGTGGCAACAGCACCGCGCAGGTGGTGACCTTGGATTTCTTCCAATACAAGGCCGAGGCCGCGGATTGGTTTACGAAGAAGGCCAAGGAATTCGAGAAGACCCATCCGAACATTCGCATCAATGTGAATAATTCGTCGTCGGCGACGACCGATTTGCGCACGCGATTGGTGAAGAGCCGTGAGCCTGACGTGCTTACGATCAACGGCGACATCAATTATGGTTTGCTGGCGGAAACGGGCGTGTTCCATGATTTCACGGACGATCCAATTGTCGATGATATCAACGCCGGCATGGTGGACATCGCCAAGAATCTGGTGCAGACCAGCGACCCGGCGAAGAAGCGTCTGTATGCGATTCCGTTTGCGGGCAATGCCAGCGGATACATTATCAATGTTGATTTGTGGCGCAAGGTTGGACTTGATCCTTACAATCCGCCGAAGACGTGGTCGCAGTTCCTGAAGGTGCTGCAAACGTTCAAGGATGCGGGCGTGGCGCCCATCGAGGCGAGCTTGGCGGATTCGTGGACGATTCAGGCTCCGCTGTCCTCGTTGAACTCCACGCTGGTGCCCGAGTCGGAGTATGCAGGCTTGAAGACTGGCAAGACGACGTTCAAGAAGTTGTGGACGCCGGTTGCCGAAAAGATGGTGGAACTGTTCAAGAACTACACGCAGGACAATCCGTCGGTGACGTATCAGCAGGCGACGCAGGATTTCGCCGCTGGCAAGGCTGCGATTTTGCCCTTGGGCACGTATGCCATTCCTCAGGTGCGGTTGATCGACGAGAATATGAATCTGCGGTTCGCGCAGATGCCGGCGACGGATGATGCGCAGGGCCAGAAGCTCACCGCCGGTGACGACGTGTTGCTGACTATTGGCGCTCATACCAAGCATTACAAGGAAGCACGCGAGTTCGTTGATTTCTTGATGCAGAAAGATAATTTGGAAGATTATTGCAAGAATCAATCGGCGTTCGGTCCGTTGAAGGAAACGTTCGTGGGCGACGAGGCGTTGGAGGGCGTGACGTCGTTCTTCAAGAGCAATCGGATTACTGATTTTTGCGATCATTATGTCCCGGCAAGCATTAACTTGGGCGGTTTCCTGCAAACGCTGGTGACGAATGGCAATGTCTCCACGTTCCTGAACAACATGCAGACGGAATACGACAAGGTCCAGGCGCGTAATTTCCGCTAGGAGGAGAGGGTGAAGATGCAATCTGTTACGAAGAACAAGAAGGTTAGCCAGTTCTCCACGCGTAAGGTGGACAAGGCATATTACTGGATGACGGTTCCGGCGGCTATTTTGGTGGCGGTGTTCCTGTACTGGCCGTTCCTGCAGGGCGCGTTCTATTCACTGACGAATTCGCAGGGGTACGGCTCGTGGAGTTTCATCGGGTTGAAGAATTACATCGCGATGTTTTCCGATAGTCGTGTGGGGCATGCCTACCTGTTCACGATTGTCATTGCGGTGTTGATTACGGTGGGTACGAATTTCCTGGCACTGTTTTTGGCAGTGATGTTGAACTCCAAGATCGCGTTTAAGAATGGGTTCCGTGCCATCTTCTTCATTCCGTACACCTTGTCGATTTTGGTTATCGGCTACGTGTTTAAGTACATTTTCATGGTGCCGTTGCCGCAGTTGGGCAAGTCTTTGGGGATGCGCTGGCTGTCCGAGTCGATGCTGACGAATCCCGATCTGGCTTGGTTCCCGATTGTGTTCCTGTCGATTTGGCAGGGCGTGGCGTATACGACGCTGATCTATCTGGCCGGTTTGCAGACCATTGATACGGAGGTGTATGAGGCCGCGCAGATTGATGGCGTCAACGGTTGGCAGAAGTTCTGGCAGATTACGTTCCCGCTGATCGGACCCTTCTTCACGATCAATATGGTGTTGAGCCTCAAGGGCGCGCTGGGCGCGTTCGACCAGGTGGTCGCGTTGACTGGCGGCGGCCCGGATTCCAAGACGGAAACGGTGTCGTATCTGATTTTCTCGAATGGTTTGGGCAACGGCGAATACGCCTATCAGATGGCGAATGCGGTGACGTTCTTCATCGTGTTGGCGGTGTTGGCGTTCATTCAGTTGAAGTTCTTCGGCAGCAAGGAAAAGGTCTGACCGTCGGTCGGGTCATGAAGGAGCATGGACATGACGAGTGCATATGTGAATACGGCTGCGGCCGGGAAGCCTGAGAAGTTGCGCCGCGATCATACGGTGAATTGGTGGCTGACGGCGGTGATTGCCGTACTGTCCCTGACGGTGTTGATTCCGTTGTATTTCACGGTGGTCACCGCGTTGAAGACTCCTGCGGAGGCGGGCGGTTTCGGCCTTCCCTCCTCTTGGCAGTGGCATAATTTCGTGGATGCGTGGAATAAGGTCAACTATCCGAAGGCCGCGCTGAATTCCGCGATTATCACGGTGGCGGCGATTGTGCTTACCTTGCTGTCGAATACCTTTGTGGCGTATGCGGTGGCACGCAATATGGATAAGCGGTTCTTCCGTTTTCTGTATTACTTCTTCCTGGCGATGATGTTCGTGCCGTTCACGGTCATCATGCTGCCGGTGGCGCATGAGATGGGGTCGTTGCATTTGGATAATCAGCTGGGTCTGATCGTGCTGTACACGATTTTGGGCTTGGGTACCAATCTGTTTATTGCGATTGGTTTCATCCGTTCGATTCCTGAGTCGTTGGAGGAGGCCGCCCGCATGGATGGCGCCGGCACATGGCGTATTTTCTGGACGATTATTTTCCCGCTGATGGGCCCCATCAATGCCACGATTGCCATTATGACGGCATTGTGGGCGTGGAATGATTTCTTGCTGCCGTTGATTACGTTGACCGACCAGTCGAATCAGACGATTCCGTTGGCTCAGTACGTGTTCAGCTCGCAGTTCGCGACGAACTATCCGATGGCGTTCGCTTCGTATCTGATGGCGATGGCTCCGGTGCTGGTGGTGTATGTATTCGCTCAGCGTTGGGTTGTCGGCGGTGTGATGCGCGGCGCGGTCAAGTAGGCCATGATGCTGTGCGCTGCTGTAGCACGGTAGTGTGGTGTTGGTATTGAGGAGGTTGTGATGACTACTGAACAGCGTGGCGTGCTGCCGTCGGATGTCCGGACGAATGGTGCGCAGGAGAATCCTTGGTGGGCGAATGCGGTGGTGTATCAGATTTATCCGCGGAGTTTCCAGGATTCTAATGGGGACGGTATCGGTGATTTGCGAGGCATCATTAGTCGGCTTGATTACATTGCCGATTTGGGCGTGGATGTGATCTGGCTGTCGCCGGTGTATAAGTCGCCGCAGGATGACAATGGCTACGATATTTCGGATTATCAGGATATCGATCCGTTGTTTGGCACCTTGGATGATATGGATGAGCTGTTGGTCGAGGCACATCGCAGGGGCTTGAAGGTCGTGATGGATCTGGTGGTGAACCATACGTCGGACGAGCATGCGTGGTTCCAGGCCTCGCGCGACAAGGATAGCCCGTATGCGGATTGGTATTGGTGGCGTCCTGCCCGTCCTGGCTGCGAGCCGGGTACGCCGGGTGCGGAGCCGAATCAGTGGGGCTCGTATTTCGGTGGTTCTGCGTGGCAGTATGATCCGCAGCGCGGTGAGTATTTCTTCCACCAGTATTCGAAGAAGCAGCCTGATTTGAATTGGGAGAATCCTGCGGTCCGTCATGCGGTGTACGACATGATGAACTGGTGGATGGACCGTGGTATTGATGGCTTCCGCATGGATGTCATTACCCAGGTGTCGAAGGTGATTGACCGTAATGGTCGTTTGCCTGGCGAGGTTGGCAGTGAGATTCCTGATGAGCCGGTGGGGCCTGAGGGCTATTCGAACCCGGGTGGTTTCTGCTCGGATGGTCCTCGTATCGACGAGTTTCTTGCGGAAATGCGTCGCGAGGTGTTCGAGGGCCGCGATGGTTTCTTAACGGTGGGTGAGGCTCCGGGTATTACACCTCCGCGCAATGAGCACATCACCAATCCGGCGAATAAGGAATTGGACATGCTGTTCCTGTTCGATCATGTTGGCGAGGGTGAGGGCCGTTCCAAGTGGGAGTTGGTCCCGTTCAGCATGCCGTGGCTGCGCGGTAAGCTTGCCGCTCAGCAGGATGCGGTGAAGGATGCCGGGTGGGCGAGCCTGTTCTTCTGCAATCATGATCAGCCACGTGTGGTGTCGCGTTGGGGCGATGATAGTTCCGAGGAGTCTCGCGTGTTGTCGGCTAAGGCGTTTGGCTTGTTGCTGCATATGCACCGTGGTACACCGTACATTTATCAGGGCGAGGAGTTGGGCATGACGAGTGCTCATTTCACCTCGCTTGAGCAGTATCGTGATTTGGAATCACTTAATGCGTTCAAGCAGCGTGTTGAGGAGGCGAAGATTCAGACACCGGAATCGATGATGGCGTCGTTGGAGAAGATCAGCCGTGATAATGCTCGTACGCCGATGCAGTGGGATGGTTCGAAATATGCGGGCTTTATGCCGCCGGATGCTTCGGGCGAGCCGTGGATTGCGGTGAATCCCAACCATGTGCGCGTGAATGCTGCCGCGGAGTTTGATGATGTGGATTCGGTGCATGCGTTTTATAAGCGACTGATTGCGCTTCGTCATTCGATGCCGGTGATTGCTGCGGGTGAGTGGGATTTGGTTGATGCCGATGATTCTGCGGTGTATGCGTTTGTGCGTACGTTGGGCGATGAACGTGTGCTGGTTATGGTGAATTTGTCGGGCCGTACGGTTTCGATTCCTGCGCAGAGCGCGGGGTTGCTGTCCGAGCCTGATGATGTGGATGCGTCGGCGATGTTAGTGTCGACGTATGATGTCGAGCATGCGTTGCATTCGGCGAAGTGTGGCGAGTTGGCGCCGTGGGAGGGCATGGCCGTTCGTTGCTGAGTGAGGAACGTCGGGATAGCGCCGTCGCAAATGTTGAGACGCGACCTGTCCTGGATTGCGGAAGTGTCACTGTATTGTGACTGGCGCGTTGTGGGAACGTCGGGCATATTCATGATGATGGCTGCGATGAGATTGCGGCTGGCTCATGGATTGCCCGGCGTTTGTCGTTGTCTGGTTATCGAGTTGCCTGTTTATTGGGTTGTCCGGTATCTTGCATTGTCCACGGTTTTCCTGTCCGGTACTTTAGTTCCCCATTGTTGGTAGTTGCAGGGCATTGTTGATTGTCTGTCTTGTTGCATTGTCCACTGTTTTTAACTGTCCAGCATCTTTATTGGCGGTGCTCCGCGACGATGGTGTCGTGCACGAGCTTCGGCAGTGCGACGGCGATATCGTCGTGGATGAGTGTGGTGGCGAGATGATCGTAGGCGGTGCGGCCCATGTTCATGATGGTGATGGGCTTGTTGAGTTCCGCGGCGGCTGGCACGAGCGATGCGGCTGGCCAGACTTCCAGTGTTGATCCGATGACCCAGAGCTCGTCAGATTGCGCGATGGCGTCGATGCAGCGTTCTATGGCACCTTCGGGTAGTGCTTCGCCGAAGTAGACCACGTCAGTTTTGATGAGTCCATTGCAGGGCATGTTCCCGCTGTACGGCAGTTTGCGGTGACAGTGCGGGTCGGGTTCCTGGTCGAGATTGTTCATGATGGCTGTGGTGTCGTATGTGGCGTGGCAACGCATGCAATGACTGGTGCCGATGGTGCCGTGCAGGTTGACGATGAGCGATGGCGAATTGCCTGCTTTTTCATGCAGCGCGTCGAAGTTCTGGGTGGCGAGTACCGAAAGCATGCCTGCGTGTTCGAGCGTGACGAGTGCGCGGTGCGCGGCGCCTGGCGTGGCGTTCCATACGGGTGATTGTTGCTGCCAGCGCCATGAGTACGTGCGTTCTTTGGCGTCGCTGAGAAAGGCTTCGATGTCGTACACCCTCGTTTGTTCGGGGTGTTTGGTCCATACACCGTTTGGTCCTCGGAAATCGGGGATGCCTGCTGATGTTGATATACCTGCTCCGGTGAGTATTGCTATACGTGTCATGGTTCTAGGCTTATCACATGCCGGACGGCTTTTCTTGGCGTTGCTCTCTTCCTGGTGTGCGTCGATCTTCCCTTGTTGTTCTCCCATCGTCCGCTTAATCTCTTGTTATTTGTTCCTGTGTTTTTGCTGGTTTGCTTCTTTGCCTTTCCGTACTTGTTGGCCACATCTTCCTTGCTGGTTTGTCTTTGTTCGATCGTTGTTTTTGATTTTTCCTTGTTGGTTTGCCTTGTTTTGTTTCTCCTTGTCGGATCTTTTGTGGTTTGTTCCTGTCTTGTTTTTCTAGGAGTGGTGCTTATTGTTGACGGCGCGCGGTGGTGGTGTTGGTTTTTGGTGGTGTGGGTGGTTGGGTGTGGTGGGTTTGTTGTCGTTTTGGGTGGTTGTGTTGGTTGGTTGGGTGGTGTTGTTGTGTTTTCGACACGCCGTGTTTGGGTTGGTTTTCCGGGGGTTTGTGGTGTTTTTTGGTGGGTGGGGTTGCGTGGGGCGTTCGGGTGGTGTAGGTTGTTTTCTTGCTGCCCGGCGCTGGCCGCTTGTTCCTG
>NZ_JBKEUI010000001.1:1759276-1997458 GCF_056356495.1 Bifidobacterium sp. LH_491 | reverse complement strand
AAGAAGTAGTACAAACACGCTCTTGAGTTCTCAAACCACCACCACACCGGAAACCCCGCAGGAACAAGCGGCCAGCGCCGGGCAGCAAGAAAACAACCTACACCACCCGAACGCCCAACGCAACCCCACCCACCAAAAAACACCCCAAACCCCCGGAAAACCAACCCAAACACGGCGTGTCGAAAACACAACAACACCACCCAACCAACCAACACAACCACCCAAAACGACAACAAACCCACCACACCCAACCACCCACACCACCAAAAACCAACACCACCACCGCGCGCCGTCAACAACCAACAACAACGAAATCGCGGAACAAACGGAATCAAGAAAGCCTCACCTGGAAAAGAGCAAACAAGAGAACAAGGAGTCAGCAAAACAGAGACAACTCCAAAAAGCCAAACCCGAGAAAAAGAAGAAAGCGAAGACCACAAACCAGCCAATACGCAGACAAGCATTCGAAAAGGAAACCGCCAAACAACAAAACCAAGAAAGAGCGGCAAAACACCAAAGAACAACCCAAGGGTAACGATTAAGGAAAAACAGCAAGCAGAAGACACACGGGGCAAGGGAAAACAATCCGGCAAGGGCAAAGTGAAGGGATAAAGCGGATAAGAAACGCACCAGAGGAGACAGCGACAAGCGAACACCACCAGTAATGTTCCAACCAACCGATACGGAGAGGACAAGCGCAAAGCTTTACAACGTCACAACCGCATCATCAACAGATACGACATCACAAGAGTACGCAGGAATCACCTCATAACGTCACACCTTGCAATCAACCATCATCTGCAATCAACAATCATCGGATAACACCGCATCCACATGCATAAAATCCGCAACCTTATACCATTTCACGGGATAGCCTGCGCCATGCGCGCAAAACACCGAATCAGGCGTATGCTCCACATCAGCTTCCGGAATATAATCCGTGCGCTCAACCACAACATCCGCATCATGACAAGGCCGATAGCCATCGAACACGCACGCTATCCGGCCACGACCATGCGTGAAAGTATGCACCTCCAGCGCGTAATCACGCATGGACGAAACCGGAGCGCCACCCGAAAGCACCGCCCAATCCTCACCAACCTGCGGAGCATCACACACGCCCTCCATGCGCTGAACATCAGCCATGACACGCCCCACAAACGCCGCCGGAACCTCCGCGCGGAAACGATACCAAGGCTCCAACAACACACACCAGCCACGCTCGCGAGCCACCATCAGCCCCTGGCGGACAGCACGATACGTCGCCTCACGAAAATCACCGCCCTCAGTGTGCTTTACATGAGCGCGGCCCGTCAGCAACCGCAGGCGCACATCCGTCAGTGGAAAACCAGTAAGCACACCACGATGCTCACGCTCACGCAAATGCGACATAATCAGCCGCTGCCAATTGCGATCCAGCACATCCTCGCTGCACGAAGACTCGACGCGCACGCCGGAGCCGCGCGGCAACGGCTCAATCGCCACATGAGCCTCAGCATAATGGCGCAAGGGCTCGAAATGGCCAACCCCCTCAACCACGTGCGACACCGTCTCCTTATACAGAATGCCGCCGGGACCAAATTCCAGCGTTATGCCAAAACGATCCAGCATCATCTGCTGCACAACTTCCAACTGCACCGCGCCCATCAGCTGAACATGGATCTCCTGCAAGCACTCCTGCCACACCACATGCAGCAGCGGATCCTCGTCCTCCAGCTCACGCAACGCGACAAGACAACGATGCACATCCACCGAAGAAGACAATACCGTGTACGTCAACACCGGTTGCAGCACAGGCGGCTCATCATCGCACGCGGCGCCCAATCCCTCCCCCGGAAACGTTGACGACAACCCCGTCACCGCACATATCGAACCGGCGGCAACCTCATCGACGGTAGTGAAACGCGAACCGGAATACACCCGAATCTGATCGATTTTCTCCGACCAAGCCCTACCGGACGCATCCACGCCAGCAACCACCGACTTAGCACGACACACACCACCCGTGACCTTGAACCACGTCAAACGGTTTCCTTGAACGTCATGAGAAACCTTATACACGCGAGCGGCAAAATCCTCGCCACGAACAGGTTCTTCCACCAACGCTGAAAACCCATCAATAAAAGCATCCACACCATCCATACGCAATGCCGAACCAAAGAAACATGGCACAATACTGCGTTGAGCCACCATACGCCGCAGCGTTGCAGGGGCAATCACACCATCGGCAAGCAGCTCTTCCATCGCCGACTCATCGGCCAGAGCAACATCCTCCTGCTCACACAACGGCAAGGCTGCGGAAGCATCCACGCAACAATCGCCCCAACGCGATCGCATCTGCGCAAACACCGCTTCAACGTTAACCCCAGGCATATCGGTTTTATTGACAAACACCACGGTAGGTACGTTGTAGCGCTGCAACAGACGCCACAGCGTCTCCGTATGACCCTGAATACCGTCAGCCGCGCTCACCACCAAAATCGCATAGTCCAAAACGCGCAGCACGCGCTCCGTTTCCGCCGCGAAATCCACGTGTCCAGGAGTATCAACAAACGTGGCCGACAGCCGCTCATCATGCACCACGGCAGGTTCGGCAAAGATAGTGATACCACGTTGACGTTCCATCGCATCCGAATCCAGGAACGCATCACCATGGTCCACGCGCCCCATCTTGCGAATCGCACCCAACTGATACAGCAACGCCTCAGACAGCGTTGTCTTACCGGCATCCACATGCGCGACCGAACCCACAACAATCATGCACACCATCGTAAGAGGCGGGCCGCCCAGGCGGACACCTATACGCGCACAATGGCATGAATACGCTCGAATGGGTGATGGCTTGGCACTTCGCGGCGCCCCGCACCGCCTCCATTCCCCATAGCGATCCGAGGTCGAACCAAGATCGATCTGCGGCCAAACCGAAGCCAAACCAAACATTACCGGCAGAGATACGACGACGCATGGCAGCGGCGGTTAGAATTGCCCTAACCGTGGAAAGGTTAGGGACATGAGTTTACGAGACTTGAGAATTAAACGCGGAATGACACAGGCACAGCTGGCTGAAAAGACTGGCATTCCCGAGCGCTCTATCTCAAGATTAGAGAGTGGCGGGAGAGCGACGGAAAATATATCTTTGCGCCTAGCTATACGTCTTGGCGATGCTTTGCGTGTGTCGAACTTGCGTAAACTTTTAGACGATGATGAGTCGTCTACTGGGGCGTGAGCCCTACCGAATACGTAAAAAATGCCGCCGTGTAAATTGCAGTTTCCCCGGCGGCATTTGCTTAGAATTTAAGCCCTCTCACTGTAAGGCAGGGGGCATACAAGACTTTGAGAGGTGAATGAAATACGGTGACACGTTGGCTTTGCTACACCGCTTTGCAGACGTGGAAGACGTTGAATTGGAGACGGTCATGGGATGTAGGCTTGACGACATAGTTAGTGCCACTGCGAAATGACTTCACAGCAAGACTTTAAAATCTAATGCCTAGATACTTACAACAAGCGTAGCCCGTATGGACAATAGGACTCAATGAAATCCTAGAGAATTTGACCTTCACAGCCTTTGCGCCACCCATGCACTCTCATAAAGCCCCAGAGATGTTGGGGCACACCAGCATCGAAATCACAGCATGCTACCCTCAATAAAGCTCTAGAGATTTTCTTTCCTTCCAGGGCCGCGAACTGGAACGTCCACCCTCAATGAAGCCCTAGAGATTTGCATGACGGGCAGTAGTGCCGTATCGCCGCCGTCTCCCTCAATGAAACCCTAGAGCCGAAGCCCTAGAGATCTCCGTCTTTTTCAGCACGGCGTAGCTGTTGTTGTCGCCTTCAACGAAGCTCTAGGGCCGAAGCCCTAGAGATGTCGCGCTCATACCGCCCCGCGTACCGGTCTGCTGGCCCTCAACGAAGCTCTAGGGCCGAAGCCCTAGAGATTATCGATTATACGGAAGACCAGCGGTGCGGTCAGCCCTCAACGAAGCTCTAGGGCCGAAGCCCTAGAGATCTGGATGGTCACCTCGTCAGCGGCGGTAACTCGCGTCCCTCAACGAAGCTCTAGGGCCGAAGCCCTAGAGATGCCAGCCGAACCATCCAACGCGACCCATGCCTCGTCCAACCCTCAACGAAGCTCTAGGGCCGAAGCCCTAGAGATTTATGCGATGATTGCCTACCGCGTTTGCGTGTCACCACCCTCAACGAAGCTCTAGGGCCGAAGCCCTAGAGATAGCCATATGCTATCACGTCTCAAACGCTCGGCCCACAGAACATACTGCGAGCGCCACCCGCTGTCACCACCAAGCTTCGCGCTGACAGCAGATCCATACTACTTAAATATGGCTTTATATAAGCTTTTTCGGACTGCGAGCGACGCCCATGATATTGTCCGTCGATACAGTGCTCGCATATGCTCTTTTTAGTTGTCAAGCACCCTGTGGATTTTCGCACCTTAGCTTCAGCATTAATCAGATGACGCTGGGGATGGCAACTGACGTGTATCCTCGATTGCCGATAAAGGTTAGACCATCCTGGATTTGTGCACGATACGCTATACCACATATGACTATAGAATCTTGCGCGCCGTCAATAAGAGCAATGAGCTTCTGCCGTAATTCGAGAAGACGTGATGGACGGATTTCCAGCAAAAAAACGCTATATTGCAGTCTCATGCCATAGCGCTGCAAGAGTTTTGCGACATGACTGCGCTGCCGGTCGTCTTCAATATCATAAGCGACTATATATCCTCGTGTGTTCCCCGCCATAACATTCGCCTATCTGACCCTAATTCCTTTGTACCGCTGTTGCGTTCCGTCGAGATATCCGAGGATTAATCGTGCTTGTATCTCAACAATACGTCGCCATGATGCTTGATAGCCAAATAGTGGATGAGTGATGAGCGTTTCCATACGGCGCTCATACGCTTGCACCACTGTCTTTCTGGTATCGTCACGCATTCGCATGGTATGCATACATTCGATAAATCCTTCTGGATGAACTTGTCCGTTATTGACCACCGTTTGTACAATTGAGTCAGCAATTGGCGCTCGGAACTCTTCCATGAGGCCCAATGCCAGTGCCGGCTTGTTGCGCTTGCTGCTGTGCAGAAAACCAGCATGCGGATCAAGTCCACAGGATATCAACGCCCGCACGCAGTCAGCGAGTAGCAGAGCATAGGTGAAATCCAACAATGCATTCAAAGCATCTGGAGCAGGACGACGCATTCGACAGGTCCAGGGCCATGCTTCTCTCTTATCAGGTTTAATCAGCGTGGCGAATTGGGAAAAGTACAATGCAGCAGCCTCGCCTTCTACACCAATGACATCTGACCACGTATTAGCATTCGACACTTGTCGCTCGATGCGTCGCATATTGTCAAGGACGAGATTGTTTCGGTCCGACCGACGCAATAAGACACTTTGATTGTGTATTTTCGCACAGACAAATGCTCTTGCCAATCCCAATCGCCCCTCATGCGACGCCACATGCTGTTCCACACGAGTAGGACCATTGGGCCCGTATGAAGAGGTTGCCCAACCATACAAGCGCCCGCTTCCGCTACACCATACTATGGGAATATTCCTCCACAGCAGTTCGCGAATCAGCCCGCTCGATACGTCAGTATTGCCATCAAGTTCCAATCCTTGGATGGCATCTAACGGTATAGACGCAAGCTCCACCCCCTCCTTATACACGACCATACGACCACCTCTGCTAAACGCCTTGGCTCCAGGTGTCGTCAGATGAGTCACCTGATGGTCGGGAACGGACACCGTAATTTTACGGGAGATAGATGCGAGCCGCCGCTCCTCGGGGAGACATATCCCGGCATGAGAACAACGAAAACATCGTTCATCGTCTTCCAAAGGCTCGGGAGTTTTATTCCCCGCACATAGTTCCCGCACGTTACATACGGCCTGCCAAGCCTGTTCGTAATCCGCCTCTTCCAAGTGCACATCAACACGACGATGATGCGTAGTGAAAAAAATCTCTGTAGCGGCAACACGATACCCCATATCTTCGAGGCATGCCGCCTGCAGTGCGAGTTGCACACGCATTGCAGGCGTCACCTCCATTGACCGACGTATCGGTGTGGACTTATACTCACGAATCACCACGCCCTCTGCGCCCATGGATACAGCATCCAGTCTGCCGACAATCCCCCATGCTTCATGACGAACGTCAACCGACTGAAAACCATCGTCGATATTGCGTTCACGCTGATCCACCGCACGGTGGTCATAGGTTCCTCGCGAGATAACCTCTGACTCCACTTTTTCGTCCATTATCTCAAGCCACGCACGACGCGGACAAAAAAGATAATTGACAACAAGACTAATCGGCAGGCATTCCTCGTCATTCATCCCGCACCTGCTTACACCAATGAACAAATATGGCCACGGTCAAGCCAACGTTCCGGGGCCGAAGTATTGTCGGACATGTACTGGTTGAACAACACGCATGCCACCACACCTTTATCCTGCAGCCAACCGCCCCCGATATCCACTGACAACGGCGATGATGCACCGTCAGCCAATACGTTATGCGCTTGAGCAATGCCATACTGTGCGAGCGCTTTGCTACGCAACACCGCACGGTATCTCGACAGCGTCCACTCTCCCTCAAAAACCGGTAACACCGCATAGCGTATTCCGCCACGCAACTGCATAAGTGCAGCGCTAGGATCACGTTGCGCGCCATTGGAAACCACCGTAGGAAACGCACTGACGCCCATCAACGCACACCATGCACGCGCGTTATCTGTGGCTTGCGGACCATGCAGCCCTGTCGCGGTGCGGCTTGTTGGTTTGTCACCTCCTATATTGTCGCGAACTGCCGCTCCTAACAATCCTTGTTCGATATGCTCCACCGGCCATTCGGCTAATTCTCGTGCGAGCGGAAGCAGACGACCTCCGATAAACTCTTGCCCACGGTTACGAGTCACCATTTCCCAGCGACTAGCTCCACCGTCGGCCGCAATGGAACCATTGGAGATCGACCAATATGCCGGCTGCCCCAGAGCACCAAAATATCGACAATCGCCAACAGTCTCACAGGCATCGAGCGCTTGCTCACGGTTAACCTGCAAAAGCCTCCATCCGTCCGGTTCACCAAGTGCACTCAATCGTGGGGACATTGTTGCATGAATGCTTCTGCCATCACCCTTTTGCGTATAGTCGCCTTCCGAACACAGCCACAACGATGACTTCCATCTGTTCACATGATTGCTGACCTGTTCTGCCATTGCATGAACATCCAAACCATCACTTGTAGATAGTTCGACCTCTCGAAAACCTCGCCACTGCAATGTACAAGTCCGCTCAGCCTGGTCTTCCAGAATGGAAGCCAAACCGACAACCATCATGTGAGAAAACGCATCGCATAAATCCACGGAGAGCTTCACCACCATCACTTTCCCTCCTTCGAACAAGTGATATCCGCGGCACGTAATAATGCTTCGAGATATGATGCACCCCACAAACCGTATTGTTCATTAGTGCGATCCATCAATGTCTCCCATTCGCCCACCTCAAACAAACGCCTTGCCGCTTCCATTCCCTGTACGCCAATAAGCGCATCGCCCTCGCCTTGCGGCACGACGAACTGTGCTCCATGACGATATGCCGATCGCCCATGCCCATGGGATGTACCAATCAGACGCTTCACCAGCTGCGGATCGATTCCATCGGGTATATCGCCATGATTCTCCAAGTACTGCGCAAACGCAATGACGGAACGCTGTTCATGCCGCCAACCACGTAATTGATGCTCGGCGCGGAACCGACGCTCCCAATCAACTGCAATAAACCTACTCTTGGCAAAATAGGCTTCCTGCGGACGACGCGCACGACCATAACGCAACATCGTCTGGAAACGTTCGTCACATTTGCCCGCATCATGCCATAACCCAGCAGTATGCAAAGCCTGTACAATCGGCTCAGACATGCCGCACGTCACTCCAATGCGCCACGCACGATCAGCCACATGATCCTGATGCCCCTGTCCGTTAGCATCACACTCATGACCGGCAGTCATCGAACCGTCACCGAACATACCTCCCAGCAGCAATGTCTTCGACTGCCGGTCACGGAGCATGTCCTGAGATTCCTCCGAACCGGTCAACGAATCGTCAGAGCGAAGCACAACCCACTTCACCGTATTGTCATCCACGCCGGCATCCGACGCTAGTGAATCATCAAACACACCGTCCACCAGAACGGCTGCCGGACCTTCGCTGACATCACCACATTCTTGCCAAATGGCTCTCGCAATCTCCTGTACTTGCTCAAAAAAGCGATCATGCGTTTGTGAAGTAGACGAAGTATCATCGAAACCACGTACCGATGCCACCGCATCGACCAATGAGTCCACGAATGATTGCGAATGCTGTATGGCATGCGAATTGCACACCCGCATCTCATCTTGACAGTGATTGAAAATATCATGCAGCTGATGTTCGTGGCAACGCTTCACGTCACCATAGGCACTTGGATCGAAACTTCCCGCCTCAGTAAACAAAGCAGCGTCTGCATCGACAATCAGTATGTCTCCAGACTGGACCGATAAATCCGACCCCGCACGCCAACACGCCACACGGTCTCCTGCATCCAGTGAAGGCCGGTACCGAAAAACACGATGCTGCCCAAAAGCAATAGCACCATCGCCATGCTGCGGAGAATCAACATCATCGACGAACTGTCGGATACTGTTGCGGCCGTCGACAATTTGTCCCCAATACCGAATGGGAACCACCTCATCTGACACTGGCACGGCGGATTCCAAAACAGCACACGCAGTATTGTCATCCCAAGGTAAATCCCTGACCACAATGCCAACGTTTGTGCCATCATCATGACGCAAATCGTCACGCAACCACAATCCCAAATCAGCCTGTCCTTGCAGAAGCCCGTCCTCGCGAATATCTGCGAACCAATCTTCGTCTGTGTGCACTAGATGTTCAACATCCCCCCCCCCACTCCAAACGTTGAAAAAGCATACGCTGCGGTTTCTCTGCAGGAATCGCATTGCCCTGGCGCAAAGTTTCGACGACCGACCAAGCACACACATCATGAGCATCCCCACCGCATCGCGGCAACGTTTGCACCCACGAAAGCGTTCTTTGCAAATCTTCCGCATCGTAGGGCAACGACTCCTTGGCAAACTGCTTATCGCTCATACCAGAAGCATCCAAACCATAAGCATACACATTGCCCTGCTGGCGAAGACCTCGTCGGTTAACTCGCCCGCATCGCTGCACCAACGCAGTTCCCGGAGCCAATTGCGTGACCAGATCTTGGAAATCCAAGTCAACGCCGACCTCCAAGGTCTGCGTTCCCACAACGCAATGGACACCGGGGGCCGACGACCCCGACGCATCACGTATCGCCTGCAACGTTTTAGCTTTATCGTACGGACGTATCGGCCCCACCAGCGAATGAATGACATACGGCTTCTTGGCGCGCAAAGTCAGCTTGCGAAGCTGTGCCACTACATTATTCGCGTTGTTTACCGTGTTAAGCACACACCCCAACACCGCACCTTCCAAAGATCCTGCGGCACAAGCTTTGTCATAGTGTTCCAACAATCGCCAGCACTGCTCAACAATGGCTGACACCTGCTGCTTCGCGTCGCTAGCATCACAGTTTACCGTCAGCGGCTTCACAGTGCACAGCCGTCGCGCCAACGACGCATCAACTTCGATGTCCGCCTTTTCCACACCGACACAATTCTGATTGTCCGACGTGCTTGGCGTTGCGGTCATTTCCACGACCATCAACGGACGTACTGTTGGCAGACGATGCTGCGCACGCGCTTCGATGCGGTCAATTTGACGTGCCGTACGCAACAACTGCTGGCTCAAATGCGCTTCATCGGCAATAAGTACCGTATCGTACGCCAGCAATCCTGCTTCCAGAGAACGCATCGCACGTGTGGTACCGTAACCCCGGAATAACAACCTGCTGCCAAACATATCTGGAGTCGCGCATAGAATCGCACAAGTCTGTGGGTAATACCGCCATTCACGGGCCGAAGCCGTCATACCAAGTCCACCGCGTAATTCCGCGGTGATAAAAGTACGCAGCGCCTGGTTGCCCCCTTCTCGCCACTCAGTATCATCCCGTGGAAGAAGACCGCCTGAACGGAGCAAAAGTCCACGACGAACCATTCTCATGCATTCATCATCATCGGATAGCACATGACGTTGGACTGTAAGCACCTCATCATATTGATCATCCGTCAATGAACGACGATTCACGGTCAATGCCATACGGCGAGGTACCTCGGCAAGCTTCCAGTCTGCAAGCTCCGCCGCCGGCAGATCCTCACTGCCGTCATCATGTGCAGCCAATCCTGCCATAGCATTGAGGAATACGTGGATATCGATGACGCAAGTTTTTCCCGCACCCGTTGGCGCAGAAATTTGCTCTGGCCACCGTCCCGTACGCGCCACGTAAAGCATCAATCGCTCCTGCCATTGATACGGCTGACGCAACTGCCCGGAGCCATCGTCATGAGATGCCGCAACGAATGCTCGATAGTGGTTACGCAAATACAATTCAACCTTATTCACTACATCCATAACGGAGTACCTTTCCCGAAGGGATCATCATGCCGAATCAACGATTCCGGCAAATCAATCGGCACAAGAAGTCCACCACCGAGATGTCTGGCCTGCCCAATTGCCATAGCAGCGTTGTCTAATTCATGATGATCTCCACCGATAGCAATCAACCCGTCCATCGCTCGAAGCACATTACCTGCATCGGTTTTATGCACATAGTGCCTCAAATCATTGCGGTACACAGGCCGCCATCCGTACAAACGAAATGGCGATTCTTCATCAAGTACGGTATCTACCATGTCCCAATATCGCTGTTCTCCAGCAGAGATCTGCGATACGCGTTGTCCCAACGTCCACGAACGCCAGACATGCGCCACCGCCAGTGCGGCAGCTTCCCGAGCACCCCATCGGCGTTGACCGCGCCTCCCCGGCATTGCTCGAGTCTCAGCCATGGCCAACGGCCGAGGAGCCCAGTATCTCTGACATCCCTCTGGTACGGACTTCCATAACTGCGTGGCGTCGATCATGTACGGCTCGCCAAGCTGCACTCGCGGAATACTTCCATGGCAATATACGTAGCGCTCCTGGCTACGCCCGCACAGCGCATAAAGCTGTTCCACATCGGTTTTCGGCATGTCGCAAGGCAGCATGAGCAGAAAGCCCGGAGCTCTCGCCGCGATATCATCGCGCAGCTTGCCAAGAGTTTGCCCCTCCCAATCGTCACTGACGACATGTATGGCAACATTGTTGGCAGGACGCTCAATGGGACGACACTGATATCGCCCAGTCAACATAGGCGTTACGCTCACGCTCCAGGCCCGCACAAGAAAACGGTGCATAGCCACCGCCCAAGCAACTGACTGCGATTCAGACACCCGCCATCCTTCGCCGCCGCTTTCGTTCCGGTCAACACGTGCAGGAATGAATATCGCCATTGACCATGGAGCTGACAACGATGACTCCATGCGTTTGGCAGGCATATAGAAAGCCGACCCTTCGGTGCTCCTCGCCGGCAAACTGTCAGCAAGGTTTTGTTCTGCTTCTCGCTCACCAATGGTTTTTTTGCGGCTGCAATACACTTTGTCGTAGGAGTGATTAAGTTCTTCCAATCGTCCCACTTCTGGCACGGCAAAGGTAACGGCCCTGACTACATCCCTCATGGGTAAATCATTGCGGAGCGTCAACGATCCATCAATGGGGTAGTCCTGAGTTGACTCCACGCCAATTTGCACCGGCGCCGTCGACTCACCGAGATACGGAATCTCATGACACAACGCACGTAAGGTATCGCATACAGCGGCTTTCGGCTCCTGTTCCCATTGCCAGGCCAGCACGTCTCCGTCACCCGATTGGCGGTAAGACACCGAACTAGTCGCTCGCGCCGGAAGCACGGTCCGCAATGCAGGATTTTTCTTATCAGACACATAGCCTTTGTCCCGGTATGCCACCGCATCACAAGTTGGGCGGCAGGACGCAGGAAGATAGATAGCCGTCGGCGGATTACCCTCCAGCCATGACAACGCCTCATGGATGGCCGCATCATCAAGCATACGATCTTGTATGCCGCCGACAAAGCCATGCACCTTGTATGCCGCCGACACCAGCGCTTTATACAACCGGTCCGGAGAAGGGTATCGTTCTGGCGTGCCATCGGCACTGCCCCCTTGATACCGCCCGAGCAAAAAAATAGCTTTAATGCACAACGCCATGGCTACTCCGCTTCCGCGTCTTCGGCACCACTATTGCGCAATACCGCCATATTGCCGTCTACGACAAACTCCTGCCCCGCCCACACAATTCCAGCGCGCTCATGGGCTTGCGCATAGGCTTGCCGCAAAAGCTCTTCCATATCCTCAACAGTCAGCGGCGCCAATGTTTCCTTGATACCAAAGCGCTTATCCAATGTGACCTCAGGAGCTGCTTTTTCCGCAAGGAAACAGTTGGCACGGATTACCGGATTCTCATCGTAACCCGCCATAGCCCGCAGCAATACAGCCGCAATGAGCACACGAATTGCCTCGTCCCCCTCTTTGCCCTTGCCGAAATGGAAAGACCGCAATGTCGCGAAGCTCAGCACACGCATCGAGACCACGCGACTGACGGCAATACCATCCAACGCGTCACGGCCTGCGTTCGGCGGCACAGAACCCAATCCAATGGTGGACCCTTTTCCGCTTTTGTCCTCAAGGAACTTCTTCCCCGTATTTTCGCTTAAATCAATACTGGCATCGACGATCGCCTCACGATCTTTCTTGTCCGCGACCTCTACTCGAGCTCCAACGGGGTCAATACGCGCTCCGGAACGATGAATGGCGCTATCCTCGTCGCTCTGGTCGGCCAACACACCAACAACCTCACCCGTGCACACGGACGGTATGCGCAGCTGATTAGCGCTTCGGGTGGAATCCCAGCCACCAAACATTACCGTTTCCGGGGACAGCTCGAACAAAGGGAGCAAGTTGCCCAACGTAGAATTTCTTGCATCAACGTACTGCTGATCCTTGGATGCCGGAGCACCATCACGGAAGCCGACACGAAGATGACCGTCAAACGCACGATGCGGCAATTCGGTGTCAAAATATTCACCCATCAGACCATTACCGAGATCGTATCGCACGACCATGTGCGGCATGGTTCCCAGAACACCTTCTCCAGAGCGAATCGCCTGCGTCACTACCGATTCCATACGATTGGCAAACGAGGTACGAGAATCAATCAGCACTGTGCGCCGCGCGGAATTTTCACCGTCAAAATAGCGAGTTTCATACACATATGTTGCGGATCGGCCGGAGGTGTACCTTGCAGGAGCAACAACCGCCCCTTCGCCACCAGCAGGTTCCAATTCAATACGGACACGCAGACTGCTCGGACCACCGATCTTAGCAGCTTCGTTCAAATCGTCGAGGGTAAGTTTGTTATTCATGGTTATCCTTTCATTACACGAATAGAGGCAAAACAACGTTGCTTTGCCGGGATTGATACAGGGAAGCGTATTGTGGGCGAGCTCCTTTTCAGACACGCCCACAACCGCTTTCAGCGAAGCCCGCCCGAGGGCGGGAATTTTGCCATAGCCATGGCAAAATAAATAGAATATAGCCCACAATGAAAAACACAACTCGTGGCGTTATCGCCACAAGCGGCTATACTTATTCATCGGATGGGCGATATTCTCATGCTCGCGCGCAAGACTATATCCTCCTTCCTTTACGTGGGGGCTTCGGCCAGGAAGCCCCTATCTTTGTATTATGCGCTTACCACAAAAAACACTAACTATAGTCTATTGAAGTTTTGCAAGTGAATTTCAATCTAAAAACCTTGCAAAAACCCAAAGATAAAGCTTTTTCCACACGGTGTATAAAAATAAGCAACATCAATCTATCGGCGTGTCGAATCCAACCAGTACCTAGATATGCATAAGGGCGGAAGCGATAGATTCGCTTCCGCCCTGTGACGAAATACCGATGACATCGGACCACTGGTGACGTGAGATTACCGGTCACCAGCGAGTACAACGTCGGCACTCACGGCCCATCCCCCGAAGGTGTGGGATACGGCTACGCTTTGGCGACCTCCACCGCCAAAGCATCGCCGGCATCCACCGACACGGACAGCGCCAACGTTTCATGCGCGATCAAATCGGTGAATTGCTCGACCTTCGCCACATCGGCTTGCGGCACGACCAGCGACAGCGTAATACGATCGGCAATATCCAATCCCGCTTCCTTACGCGCATCCTGCACCGCACGCACCACGTCACGTGCATAGCCTTCGGCCAGCAGATCCTCGGTCAGCGTGGTGTCAAGGATGACGAAGCCACCCGTAGGCAGCGCCGTCGACACCATGCTCGTCTGCGCATCGGCGTCGGCTTCCTCCACGCGGTTGATCAGCTCGTATTCGCCGTCTTCCAACGCGATTTCACCATTCGGCGTCACCACTACGGGCGCACCACTGGCCGCATCCACATGCCAGTCGCCGCACTTCGACGCCTTGATCGCAAACTGCACCTGCTTGCCCAGTCGCGGACCGGCGGCGCGCGCGTTCACCTTCAGCTCGTTGACAATGCGCAGGCCATAATCGGCAGCCTCATCCAACGTGCAGAACACCACGCGCTTCACATTCAGCTCGGCACGCAACGTGTCGTCATACGCCGACACCGCAGCCGGATCTTCCACCACCACGGTCATGGCGCCCAACGGCTGACGCACGCGAATCTGCTCCGCCTTACGCAGCGACAGCGTGCTCGACACCACTTCGCGCACCTTTTCCATCGTGGCGACCAGCGCCTCATCGGCAACCAACACCGCGCCCAACTCGGTCGGCTCGCCGGTTTCGTCATCCACCAGATACGGCCAATCCGCCAAATGCACCGATTCGCCGCCGGTCAGACCACGCCACACCGCTTCGGCCTCCATGGGAGCCAGCGGCGCCATCACCCGCATCAGGGTCTCCAACACGGTGTACAGCGTATTGAAGGCCTGCGGATCCTCATTCCAGAAACGGTCACGCGAATTGCGGATATACCAATTGGTGAGCACGTCAATGAAATCAGACACCGCTTCGCAGGCTTCGGAAATCAGGAACTCATCCAACGACCGCTGCACACGCTCCACCAGCTTGCGCGTACGCGCCAGCAAATACCGGTCCAGCTCCGGCAACGCCGCCACCTCATCGGCCCGCAACATCCGCGCGTCAAAACCAGCACCATGGTTGGCTGCATTGGCATACAGCGTGAAGAAATAATACGAGCTCCACACCGGCAGCATAATCTGACGCACCGTGTCGCGAATACCCTCCGACGTGACGATCAGATTACCGCCGCGCAAAATCGGCGAACTCATCAGGAACCAACGCATGGCGTCGGAACCAAACTCATTGAACACACCATTGACATCGGGATAGTTGCGCAGATGCTTCGACATCTTCTGCCCGTCGGAACCCAACACGATGCCATGGCAGATCACGTTCTTGAACGCCGGCTTGTCGAACAACGCCGTTGCCATAATGTGCAGCACATAGAACCAGCCACGGGTCTGGCCAATGTACTCGACAATATAATCGCAGGGGAAATGCTGCTCGAACGCTTCCTTGTTCTCAAACGGATAATGGTATTGCGCGAACGACATCGAACCGGACTCGAACCAGCAATCCATCACATCGCTAATGCGACGCATGCGGCTCTTGCCCGTCGGATCGTCCGGATTCGGGCGCGTCAATTCGTCGATATACGGACGATGCATGTTCACATTGCCCTCATGGTCGCGCGGATAATCACCGAAATCAGCCTTCAGCTCCTCCAACGACCCGTACACGTCGACGCGAGGATACTTCGGATCGTCGCTCACCCACACAGGAATCGGCGAACCCCAGAAACGATTGCGCGAAATCGACCAGTCGCGAGCATTCTCCAGCCACTTGCCGAACTGGCCATCCTTCACATTGTCCGGAATCCAATTGATCTGCTGATTCAATTCCAGCAAACGATCCTTGATCTTCGTCACGGACACGAACCACGAGCTGACCGGCTTGTAGATCAGCGGCGTGGCGCAACGCCAGCAGTGCGGGTAGGAGTGCACATAGCTCTTCTCCTGGAACAACAACGCACGGTGTTCGGCAGGAATCTGCGCCAACGGACCATCGCCGGCACGCAGATTACGCAAAATCGGCTTGTTCGCCTCGAATACGAACATCCCCTCGTAATCCGGGCACAGCGACGTGAAATGGCAGCCGGCATCCAGCACGTCGACACTGCGGATACCTTTGGCGTTCAACGTGTTCATATCGTCTTCGCCGTACGGTGCCTGATGCACCAAACCGGTACCTTCCACCGTATCCACGTAATCGGCGGTGAAGATATGATAGGCGTTCGCTCCCGGTGTGCCGCCCTCAGCCAACGCATTCTCATTCGCGAAATACGGGAACACCGGATAATAGCTCCAGCCTTCCATCTGTGCGCCCTTGAGCTCACGCACCACTTCGTAGTTCTCGCCCAGCTCCTTGGCATACGAACCAAGCAACGCCTGCGCGATATAGAACTTCTTGCCCGCGAACTTGCCTTCGGTGGGACGCACCTCCACATAATCGATATCCGCGCCGACCACGATGGCGAAGTTCGTCGGAACCGTCCACGGCGTCGTCGTCCAGAACACCGCGTAGGCGTCTTCCTCATCGCGCAGCTTCACCGCCACGGACACTGTGTTGTCCTGACGATCCTGATACACGTCGGCATCCATACGCAACTCGTGTGCGCTCAACGGCGTCTGATCCTTCGGACAGTACGGCAGCACGCGATACCCCTGGTATGCCAAACCCTTGTCGTACAGCTGCTTGAACGCCCACATCACCGATTCCATATACGGAATGTCGAGCGTCTTGTAGCCATGCTCGAAATCCACCCAACGGGCCTGGCGGTGGACGTAGGCCTCCCATTCGTTGGTGTACTTGAGCACCGACGCGCGGCAGGCATCGTTGAACTTGTCGATGCCCAACTCCTCGATCTGCTCGACCGAATCGATGCCCAACCCCTTCTGCGCTTCCAATTCCGCGGGCAAACCGTGGGTATCCCAACCAAACACACGGTTAACCTTGCGTCCTTTCATCGTCTGATAGCGCGGAACCACATCCTTGGCGTAGCCTGTCAGCAAATGGCCGTAATGCGGCAAACCGTTCGCAAACGGCGGACCGTCGAAAAACACGAACTCATTCTGACTGTGGTCGCCCGAAGGACGGCGTTCCACCGACTTGGCAAACGTCTTCTGCTCATCCCAATAGCGCAACACCGCCTCTTCCAACTGGGGGAAATGCGGGTTCGGCGTCACCGCGGCATTGCCGCCATCAACCGACACCTTGGGATACACATGCTTGGTTTCCGTAGTTTCGCTCACCGCTGCACTCCTCGTGTGAGTATCGTCATTGGTTCCTACCCACGAGGACGACGCCGATCGGATACGACCGGTACCGCGGTACCACCTCGCTTGCCACGCCCACGCCCCTAAGGACTGCCAGCGCAACCGCTTGTGTTCGGCTATGTCGGGCCGACCCCGTCGGTTCTACTAAGCTGCGCCGCGTAACGCCGCCACAGCCGTTCTTCCGAAGGCTCCCCGGTGATAACGGATCATCGCCACGATGCGGACAGTGTATCACGGGGCATCACCGACCGCACACGCCGTCTCATATGGCGCCCAAGCAATATTGCATATAAAAAAACCGTCGGAGAGTCAAATAGCCTCTCCAACGGCCACACATATGTCACCGATATAGACAGCAACTAACAATCACCCACAAATGCAGCAAGGACCTGCGACAAGGTACCGTAAGACGACTGCGCACCCCAGCCAGATGCCGCATACGCCGCTACATACGACGCGGCCTTGGCGCTGTCCAACAACGTGTTGCCACTGGCCAATCCAGCCAACACAGTACCCATGAACGCATCCCCGCAACCGGTGGTATCCACTGTCTTCACACGCACAGGTTGAACGCGGAAAACCTCGCCGTCATCCAACACCACTGACCCATCACCGCCAAGCGTCACAATAACCCGACGAAAACCACGTTGCCGTATGCGCTCGGCGACATCATCCCATTTCACATCCGCGCACGAGGATTCCTGCCCATCAAGCATCAACATAAGCTCATGCTCATTCAGCAGCAACAAATCGCAATTTTTCACCAATGCTTCTGGCAGTTGCGGCATAAACGGCGAGTTATTGACCACCACGGTCATCCCACGCTCGTGAGCCTTTTGCGCAACATGCGTCACGACTTCCAACGGACTTTCCAGGCATAATCCCAACACACTGGCCTCATACAACGTGTCCTGCACTGATTCAACATAGTCGATATCAACTTTTTCATTGGCACCGGGTGAATACACAATAGTGTTCTCGCCCTGTGCATCAACTGTAATAACCGTGGTTCCGCTCGCGCCCTCGACTCGAGCCAACGCCGACGTGTCCACACCGGCATCCCGCAAACGACCATCCAGAAAATCCGCATTCGCATCATCGCCCACAGCTCCGAACACCCGTACATGGGCACCCAGACGTGCCGCAGCCGCCGCTTGGTTCGACGACTTGCCTCCAGGCAATATCACCAACGGGCCGCCGTTAATTGTTTCTCCCGGTGACGGAAGACGATCCGTAGTCACCGTATAGTCAGCATTCAGAGATCCGAACACCGCAACCGTTCCACGCGAAAAATCCATATGCTGCAGTAGCGATGAATCGCTCATACTACACTCCCCATTCATGAAAACTCATAAAATGCGCCCGTCAGGAACCCATGACCTTCCTGACGGGCGACACCTGTCTCCGTCGGCAAGAAACCGACGATTATCCTTCAGTCAACGACCAAGGACGCCACTCATGCACCCATCGGCAGGAAGACACCCATGGACAGCACGAACATCACTACAACGCCGACAATCATCGGCACGCTGGTGCGACGAACAATCTCGAACGGATTCTTCTTCACAGAACCAGCGACGATCATCACCACTGCAGACACCGGCGACACGGCACGCAGCAGGTTGCCGGCGAGGCCCATCGGCAGGGAGATAGCCAAAACATTGATTCCAGCGGCAGCTGCCAGCGGCACCATAAGCGGCACAATTGCGAAGAACAGCGCGGTACCCGACCCAGACAGCAACACGATGAGCGCGGTCAGCGCAACCAGAATCAACGGCAGTACGAAGCCCATACCAGATCCCTGCATACCGGTCATTGCGTCCTGCAGAGAATCAATCAAACCAATGGATTTCAGACCAACGACAAACACGGAAGCCGCAACCAGCAACGCTACGATAGGCATGGCGCCGCCCATTCCCTTGAAGAATGCTTCAGTGCCATCCAGCGTTTCACGACCGTTGCGCGTACGAATCAACTGGCAAATAATCGCAATCACCAAGGACAGGATAGAAGCCAACTCCACACTAATGTTGATCTTCGTACCGGCGATACCGTTCACCGCAAACACCACCAACAGCATCACAATAGGCAGCAAAGGCAGCAAAGCATAAACAAAGCGGAACAGCTTGCCGCCTTCGATCGCCTTCACTTCGGCAATTTCGGCTTCTTCGTCAAGCATCTGCGCATCGGCACGCTTATCCATAAAACGCTGCCATACATAGTGAGCAATGGCCATCACAATCAACGTCGGAATAGAGATCAACACATGATAACGGAACACATAATCACTTGCCGTAAGGCCAGCGAACTGAGGAGTCTTAGCCAATTCGGCAGCAATGGCGACATTATCCGATCCCAGCGGGGTCGGCATGATCGTAGCAGAAGTAGCGATGACGGCGGCCGCGCTCAAAGTACTCATACCAGCCTGACGCAATACGGGGAACAACGTCGCCAACAAAATGATCGACAGGTTCGAAGCACTCGGAATCACCAAAGATAGCAAGTTGCCCAACAAGAATGTAATCGGGACAAGAATATACGCAGACTTGATATGTGCGATCGGACGGGCAAGTACACTCACAGTTACTTCATTGGCACCGATTTTCGACATATATGCGGTGTAGCCACCCAAAATCAGGATGATGAAACCGGCGGAAGTCAAGGTATCAATAAACTGATCGCCCACTACCTTGAACGGATCGAGCCAAGCGACTCCGCTCGATTCAAAATCGGAGAAAGCAATCGACTTCCCCATGCACAACGCAACATACATCAGCACAATGCCGATAAGAAACAGGGAAATCTTAATATCCATTTTCTTAATCAGCATGAATACCACAACGGCAACAGCCAATATGGCAGCCACATACATGACTACGGCTTCCATAATCTTACCTTTCTTTGTTGTTTATTCTCGCCTTTACTCACACAACGCCATGCGTTCCATGAACCATGCGCAGAATTTATCCGCGTCCACACCAGTAGTAACCGTCGCATTAGGTTCTTTATGCAGGTACCCCTTAAGGTCGGCGACAGTGCAGCCAGCCGTCAATTCCCCGGCGACCTCCACGTCCACGAACGTTTCCTGCATGGTGAATAATTCCGGAGCGCACATACATGCCACCGCGCACGCGTCATACATCTTCAGCCCGGCGCCAAAGCTACGCTTACGGTAGCGCTGGAACAGATCATGCGCCATGCGGCCCACCTTGCCCATATCGGCCAAACGTGCGGTCTCCTCCGGAGGAATCGCCGTACCCAAGCCGGCGTCAAGCGTCGCCATGGTAATGTCCAATCCAGAAGCAAGCACAATCTTCGCTGCTTCAGGATCAACGAAGATATTGAACTCCGCCATAACCCCCTTGTTACCGCGTGTAACGGATCCACCCATGAGCACAATACGTGCTATATGCTCACGAACCTCGGGATAGACCTTAAGCAGCAATGCAATATTCGTCAGAGGGCCAATCGGCATAATGGTGACAGGTTCAGGCGAGGACATCAACACATCACGCATTGCCTCAACAGCACCTTTGTCCATAAGCAACGACATATCAGGATCCGGGAAATCGAAACCTTCCATACCAGATGCACCGTGAATGTCGCTGGCATCATCCAACTGACGCATCAACGGCTCCGCAGCGCCACGGGCTACCGGTACACGCTTGCCAAAGTACGTCAGCAACCGCAACGCGTTGTTAGTAGTATGTTCGATACCTACATTGCCTGCCACCGTAGTAATAAGCTTCACATCGAATTCCGGAGAATACAATGCCAAAGCAATGGCCACGGCATCATCAATTCCTGGATCAGTATCGATAATCAGAGGAATAGTCCTCATAATCGTCTCCTTATTCGTATATAACTTCGCTGTAATCTACGCATACCGCCGCGCCGCGGTGATAAACGTCGACGAAAGTGGGCCGTTAAGCCGCCGATCGTTCGGGATCCACGAACAACACCATGCCGCTGCCTAACGCACCGTCAGGTCGTTGAATGAATCCATGTTTCCGATAAAAACCTTCAGCTCCGGAAGTCGACATCAAGCCCACATACGCATGCCGGCAGCAATGCTCGCGAACATACCGCAGTAAATGTTCAAGAAGCATTGCCCCAATGCCGGTCTTCTGAAACTGTGGCATAACGACCAAATCCTTGATGAAGAAGGCGATCCGTCCATCACCGACGACTCTGCCGATACCAGCAACATGACCATCAACATACGCCACTGCAGAATACAGCCCTCCACGTAGCGCAACGTCTACATCAGCCCTGTCGTAATACGGAAAATCAGCAGTGGCGCGCACAACTTCATAAATCTCGGCAGTGAGCGCGTTGCCTCGAACCTCTACGTTTCGCATGAGACTTCTCAGTCCCCCATCTTCGCGGATTTAACGTTTTACCTTTGATAAGTATAACGCTTAACCACAAAAAAACAAGTCAGCATGTCTCAAACACCAATGACAAAGGCGGGACCGATCTATTTCAACCCCGCCTTCACCATCGTTTTCACACGAGCGAATCGTTACTCAAGCTCCAACGCGCCGGTATACAGCTGGTAGTACTCGCCTCCCAGCGCAATCAGCTCCTCATGCGAGCCACGCTCGATGATACGACCATGGTCAAGCACCATAATCACATCGGAGTTGCGCACCGTGGACAGACGATGCGCGATAACGAACACCGTACGGCCCTTCATGAGGTTATCCATGCCCTCCTGCACCACGGATTCGGTACGTGTATCGATTGACGAGGTGGCCTCGTCAAGAATCATGGCCGGCGGATTCGCCACCGCCGCACGGGCGATGGAAATCAGCTGACGCTGTCCCTGCGACAATCCCGCACCATCGCCTTCCAGCACCGTCTGGTAGCCATCCGGCAACATGCGGATAAATCCATCCGCATTGGTCAGCTTCGCCGCGGCGATGCACTCCTCGTCGGTGGCGTCCAGCTTGCCGTAGCGGATATTGTCCATCACCGTGCCGGTGAACAGATTCACATCCTGCAGCACCACGCCAAGCGAGCGCCGCAAATCAGGCTTGCGAATACCTTTGACGGAGATACCGTCGTAAAGGATTTGCCCTTCCTGGATGTCGTAGAACCGGTTGATGAGGTTGGTGACGGTGGTTTTGCCGGCACCTGTGGCGCCAACCAGTGCAATCTTCTGACCGGGCTTGGCAAACCACGTGATGTCGTGCAGCACGGGCTTGTCGGGGTTGTACCCGAAGGTCACGTCGGTGAAGCGCACATCACCCTGCAGGAGGGTCAGTCGGCCGTCGGGCGAAGTGATGGCGTTTTCACGCGCCTTGCGGGCAACTTCCGCCGCAGCCGGGCTGAGCTTGCTGGCCGCCGCAAGCGAGCGTGTGCCATCGTCGTCGGCTTCGCGCTTCCACGCCCAATGCCCGGTGGGGTAATCCACTTCGGTCATGGTGCGGCCGTCTTCGCCGAGTTCCACGTTTACCAACGTCACGGTGCCGTTGTCGCTTTCGACCGGCTCGTCCATCAGCGCGAAGATGCGGGAGGCACCGGCGAGCGCCATCATGACCATGTTGAACTGCATGGATACTTGGCCGATGGGGTTGATGAAGGAGCGCGATAGGGTCAGTAGGGAGATGAGCGTGCCGAGGGTGAGGGGGCCGGCGCCTTTGATGCCGAAGTTGCCGACGCCGCAGATGCCGGCGATGCCGCCGACGATGGCGAGGAGCACATAGAGCAGGTAGCCCATGTTGCCGACGACGGGCATGGTGATGTTGCCGTAGGTGTTGGCTTCGGCGCTGGCATGGTAGAGGGCGTCGTTTTTCTGGTCGAAGGTGTGTTGCATCGCGGCTTCGTGGTTGAAGACTTTGACGACTTTTTGTCCGTTGACGGCTTCCTCGACGAATGCGTTGACGTCGCCGAGTTCCTGCTGTTGGCGGACGAAGTATCGGCCGGATCGGCCGACGATCTTGCGTACGACGATGATGAGCAGAACAGTGAAGGCGAGCACGAATACGGTGAAGGGCACGGATAGCCAGATCATGGACAGCAGTGCGGCCAGGGCGGAGACGCCGGAGGCGAACATTTGCGGGAACGACTGGCTGATGGCCTGTCGCAGGGTGTCCGTGTCGTTGGTGTACCGGCTCATGATGTCGCCGTGTTCATGGGTGTCGAAATAGGAGATGGGCAGTTCCTGCTGGTGGGCGAACATGGCGTCGCGGATGTGCTTCAGCGTGCCTTGTTCGATGGTGACGAGCAACCAGCTGTATCCCCATACGCTGAGGATGCCTATTGCGTAGAGGCTGCCCATCATCACGAGCGCTTCGATGAGTGCGGTCCAGTCGGGGTTGCTGACGCCGACCATAGGCAGGATGTAGTTGTCGACGAGGGACTGCAGGAACAGTGCCGAGCCGGCTTGCGCCGCCGCCGATATGAGGATGCATACCACAACGAGGGCAACGCGCCACTTGTATTGGAAGATATAGCTGAAAATGCGTCGGGTGGTGCCGGGCGCGGCTTTCTGCATGCCTTGTGGCTTACGTTCGCTCATGCGAGCTCACCTCCCTGGTTTTGTGTTTGCGATTCGTAGATGCTGCGGTATTCGTCGCAGGTAGCGAGCAGCTCGTCGTGGGTGCCTTTAGCCAGCACTTTGCCATCGTCCATGACGATGATGAGGTCAGATTCCTGAACGGAAGCCACGCGCTGAGCGATGATGATCTTGGTGGTGTCGGGAATCTCGTGGTGGAAAGCATTGCGGATGAGCTGATCGGTTTTGGTGTCGACCGCGCTGGTGGAGTCGTCCAGAATGAGGATCTTGGGCTTCTTCAGCAGGGCGCGCGCGATGCACAGGCGCTGACGCTGACCGCCGGACACGTTGGTGCCGCCTTGCTCGATGTAGGTGTCGTAGCCGTTGGGGAATTCTTGGATGAAGCCGTCGGCTTGGGCGAGCTTGCAGGCGTGCCGAAGCTGATCGTCCGTCGCGTCCGGGTTGCCCCAGCGCAGGTTTTCTTTGATGGTGCCGGCGAAGAGCACGTTCTTCTGCAGCACCATGGCGACTTGGTCGCGCAGGGCTTGCAAATCGTATTCGCGGGTGTCGCGGCCGCCGACCTTAAGCGACCCTTGGGTGACGTCGTACAAGCGGGGAATCAACTGCACCAGACTCGACTTCGACGAACCCGTGCCGCCGACAATGCCAACGGTCTGTCCGGATGCGATATGCAGGTCGATGTCGTCGAGCACCGGCTTTTCGGCATGATCCGAATATTTGAAGGTGACATGGTCAAAGTCGATGGAGCCGTCGGACACTTCCATAACCGGATTGGCGGGCTCCGCCACGGTGCTTTCTTCGACAAGTACCTGGCAGATACGCTCGGACGATGCGCGCGAAATAATAACCATGACGAACACCATGGACAGCATCATCATGCTCATGAGGATCTGCATGGCGTACGTCACCAACGCTGTCAAATCACCGGTAGTCAAGCCGAACGCCTCATTGTTGCCCGAGGCGACGATTTGATTCGCGCCAAACCAGGCGATGAACAGCATCGCAGCGTACATGCACAGCTGCAGCAGCGGCATGTTGAAGCTCAGCACACGTTCCGCCTTAACGAAATCACGGTAGATCAGCGCGGAGATGCCGGAGAACTTGCGGTCTTCGAAACGTTCGCGTGTATACGACTTGACCACACGCACGCCCTGCAGGTTCTCATCCACCACCGTGTTGAGGCGGTCATACGTATGGAACACGCGCTCGAATACCGGGTGCACCAACACCACCAAACCGCACAGTCCGATGCCCAAAATAGGAATGCATGCCAGGAACACCATCGAAATATCAGGACTGATACGGAAGGTAAACAGCCACGCGACAATCACCATTACCGGCGCACGCATACCCAGACGAATGATCATCTGGTAGGCGTTCTGCACGTTGGTCACGTCCGTAGTCAGACGGGTGATAATCGAGCCGGTCGAGAACCGGTCGATATTGGTGAAGCTGAACTCCTGCACGTGCTTGAACAGATCATGACGCAGGTTCTTGGCGAACCCAGATGAGGCGATGGCCGCGCACTTGCCGGACAGGAAGCCAGACGTCAGCGACACTGCGGAACAGCAGAGCAGAATGATGCCGAATTTCCAAATGTTGGCGATGCTTTTACCGGAGATGCCGTAATCGATGAGCATGGCCATCACCGTGGGGATGATGATTTCCAAAATACCTTCGACCGTCACGAACGCCGGAGCCAATAAACTCGGCTTTTTGTATTCGCGCAACGATCGCAACAACGTTCGGATCACATGCTTGGGCGGTGCCTGCGACGCGCCATGCTGCGCATTGATCTCACTCATTAGCTTCCTTTCCTTCCTCATTATCCACTTCCAACGCGCACGACGCAGTCTCGTGCCCGTCATGCTGCCTAGGCCATTCACATCCGGCCAATCCCGTACGCCGCAGATTGCTTTTCATCACCGTTAGATATTCCAGCAACTGCTCCACCTGGGAACCGTCAAGCCCTTCCAACAGCACTGCTTCCATATGGGCAGCGTTGACACGCAACGCATCCGCGATGGCATCGGCCTTGTCGGTGAGCACAATCTTGCGCAACCGGGCATCTCGTTCGACGCTGCGGCGTTCAATCAACCCTTTGCGCTCCATCAGCCCCAGCACCCGAGAAGCAGTGGAGCGGGTAATGGAAAAACGCTGCTCGATGTCATACTGGAAAATATCTCGGTCACGGTTATGATCCAGGAATCCGATAATTCTGGCATTCCCTCCGGTGGCGATCCGCGCATCCTGTGGCATGGTCACCGTCAGATATCGGTCGATCATGTTGCGCAGCGAGCAAATTTCCACACTGGGACGCGGCAAATCCACTTCGTGAATGTCTAATCGCCCGCGTTCCACCATGAGGTATCACCCTTCCACGCACCTCGTTTCGACATATCCAGATGCCTTGCGGCACCGAAGGTGCATCGTAATATGAGGCATATACAACTGTTGTAGATACAACAAAGTTGACGTCATGACAAACGGCGCGACAGCAACTGACACGCCGGAGCACTACCATGCACCAGCGGAAACATCGGAGCCGGCAACACACCGGATCCGACCATCAGCATAGCCCCGTGAGCCATAACGTCCACCGAAACCACGCGCACCACGTAGCGTCACCGCACGGTAAACATCACCGAACGCAAATCCGACTCGCGAGACGAATGCCCCACCATCAGGGCAAACTCACCAGGCTCCACCACGCGACGGCACTGCGCATCCACCATCGAACACGCCGATACCGGAATCTGCCAATGCAACGTCGCACGCTCCCCCGGCGCAAGCTCCACGCGACGATACGCCTTCAACTCCTTATCCGTCCAGCTCAGCGACGTCACCATATCGCGCACATATACCTGCGCCACCTCCACGCCAAACCGATCTCCGGTATTCGTTACCTCCACACTCAACTCCAGCACATCGTCGACGCCAAACACCCCATCACCCTGCAAGCGCGGCCCACCATACGCAAACGAGGTATACGACAGACCCTCGCCGAAGACAAACGCAGGATCCTGCGTCAAATCCGCATACCGATCACCATGCTGACCGCGAATCTGGTTGTAATACACCGGCAACTGTCCCGCATGACGAGGGAATGTAATCGGCAGACGGCCGCTCGGCTCAACCACACCGGCAAGAATCTGCGCCAACGCACGACCGCCCTGCATGCCCGGACTCGGCGCCCACAACAACGCATCAGCCTGCAACGCAGCCTGCGGCAACACCTGCGGCTTGGAACTCATCAACACCACGACAAACGGCACCTGACGCTCATGCGCAACCTGCGCCAACGCCTCCAACAGCGCACACTGACCACCCTGCAACTCCAACGTCGCCGTAGAACGGCCCTCACCAATTAGCTCAATCACATCACCGACCACAGCCACCACAACATCGGCACGGCGAGCCTGCTCCACCGCACGGGCGACCATATCGCGATCGACAGCGGCAGGCACTGCAATCTTCGGGCGCGGCTGTCCATCCGGATACGTCTCCCCGGCCGGATCAGGCATCAAATCCACCACACGGGCGCCCGGCTCGTACGTCACCCGCGCTTCGGAAAACACCTCGCGCAAGCCATCAACCACCGTCACAATACAATTGCGTGGATGGCCCTGCGGCATCCAATCGACCTGACCGGAATTGCCGGCCCAATCCCCCAACTGCATCTGCGCATCATCCGCCAACGGCCCACACACCGCCACATGCGCAACCCGATCGCGCTGCAACGGCAACGCACCCTCATTGCGTAGCAGCACTACCGACTCGTGCGCCAACTGCAAATTGCACGCCTCATGCTCCGGTGCCCCGATACGCTCACGAATCAACCCATCGTCAGGCACACGCGGATCTTCAAACAGTCCCAAACGGAACTTCAACGCCACAATACGCGCAACCGCCTGATCGAGCACGCACTCGTTCAGCAGCCCGAAACGCACCGCCTCAATGGCGCCCTCGTAGAACTTCGGCGTAGCCATGACCATATCATTGCCCGCCGCAACCGCATCAGCAGCAGCCTGCACATAATCAGCCTTCACATGCTGCTCCCACACCGCACGGCCGACATTGTCCCAATCGGTCACCAACGTACCGCCATACCCCCAAGCGCCACGCAGCACATCAGTCAACAGCCATTGATTGAACGTCACCGGTACGCCATCGATGGACTCATACCCCAGCATGAACGTACCGCACCCCTGCTTCGCGGCACGTTCAAACGGCGGCAGGAACCAGGAAGCCAGCTTACGATGCGACAAATCAGCCTCCGACGCATCACGACCACCCTGTGTTTCCGAATACCCGGCAAAATGCTTCGCACATGCCAAAATCGCATCCTTCGGCAACGGCTCGCCCACGCCGGCGCCACCCTGATATCCACGCACCATCGCACACGCCATATCGCCGATCAGCAGCGGATCTTCTCCGAATGTCTCGCCCACACGCCCCCAACGCGTATCACGCGCGATGCACAACACCGGAGAAAACGTCCAATGCACGCCAGTGGCGGACACCTCACGCGCCGTCACCCTCGCCGCTTGCTCCACCTTCTGCGGATCCCACGTAGCCGCCATGCCCAACTGCTCCGGGAAAATCGTCGCGCCAGGCCAGAACGAATACCCGTGGATGCAATCATCAGCAATCAGCAACGGAATGCCCAACCGAGACTCCTCGCGCACAATACGGGCCGCACGCGCAATATCCTGCGGCTTCGTATGCAACATGGAACCCACATGGCGTTGCAAAATCAACTCGCGCACATCCGTGCCACGAGCATCCACCTGCATCATCTGGCCGACTTTTTCCTCCAACGTCATACGCCCAAGCAAATCGGCGATTCGCCGATCCACCGACAACTGCGGATTACGATAATCAGGCATCTCATCCACCATCAATGACACTCCTTGCGTCCGCCGCATCCTCTGCCGCATACCCGCCTTGGCATGCACTGTGTTTCTTCCAACCGCGCCCATCCAATCGACACGGCGACACCGCCACCAATTTTACGAGCGCACACCACGGAACACGCGAACGCCACACCACATTCCATGCCAGCAAATCCACACGAGCACTGCGAGCGGCATAATGTCTCGACATCGCCTTACCAACAACGCGGCCTTCCGCACGATGAGGCACACAATGTAAGATACCTCACACTTACGTCTGCAAAAGCTTGCAAAATAAGGGGCATTATTTACCCAACCGCGAAGTGCACCATGCGTGCGAGCGGTCAACACATTAGGATGGGACCCATGACCGATTCCTCAACCACAACCGCCGGCACGCACAGCGCGCAACCTTGGCGCAATCCGTTACGCGATCCTCGCGACCTGCGGCTGCCACGCATCGCAGGCCCGTGCAGCATCGTCATCTTCGGCGTCACCGGCGACCTGTCGCGCAAGAAACTCCTGCCCGCGATCTACGACCTCGCCAACCGCGGCCTGTTGCCACCCAGCTTCGGCCTGACCGGCTTCGCGCGACGCGACTGGGACCAGGAACAATTCACCCAATTCGTGCGCGACAACGTCATGGAGCATTGCCGCACCCCCTTTGACGAAGCGACTTGGCATCAACTTGCCGAAGGCATCCGCTTTGTGCAAGGTACGTTCGACGATTCGCAGGCGTTCGCGCGATTGAGCGAAACCGTTGCCGAACTTGACCGCGATCGCGGCACCCGCGGCAACCACGCTTTCTATATGTCCGTGCCGCCCCGCGCATTCCCACAGGTATCCCGACAGCTGGCCGACTGCGGCTTGGCGAAATCAGACGAAGACGCCTGGCGACGAGTCATCATCGAAAAACCGTTCGGCCACAATCTCGCCAGCGCCAAGGAACTCGACCGCGTGGTCTCGGAAGTCTTCGACCCTTCCAGCGTGTTCCGCATCGACCACTATCTAGGCAAGGAAACCGTGCAGAACCTGCTGGCCTTCCGATTCGCCAACGCCATGTACGAACCGATTTGGAACGCCAACTACGTCGACCACGTGCAGATCACCATGGCCGAAGACATCGGCGTCGGCGGGCGAGCCGGCTACTATGACGGCATTGGCGCGGCCCGAGACATCATCCAAAACCACTTGCTGCAGTTGCTGGCACTCACCGCCATGGAGGAGCCCGTCTCCTTCTCCGCAGCCGATCTGACCGCCGAGAAAACCAAGGTGTTGTCCGCCGTGCGCCTGCCCGACGATCTGGCCGCACACACGGCACGAGGCCAGTACGGCGCTGGATGGCAAGGCTCGCATGAAGTCGTCGGCTACCTGGACGAATCGGGCATCGATCCAGCGTCCACCACCGAAACCTATGCGGCGATTCGTCTCGACATCGATACGCGCCGGTGGGCCGGAGTGCCGTTCTATCTGCGCACCGGCAAGCGGCTGGGCAAGCGCGTCACGGAAATCGCCGTCGTCTTCAAGCGCGCGCCGCACCTGCCGTTTGAGTCCACGGCAACGCGCGAGCTGGGCAATAACGCGATCGTGATCCGCGTGCAGCCCGACGAGGGCGTCACCATGCGATTCGGTGCCAAAGTCCCCGGCGGCACCTCCATGGAAGTGCGCGATGTCTCCATGGACTTCGGCTATGGACGCTCCTTCACTGAATCTTCGCCGGAAGCCTACGAACGCCTGATCCTCGACGTGCTGCTGGGCGATCCGCCGCTGTTCCCCACCACTCGCGAAGTCGAATTGTCGTGGAAGATCCTTGACCCCATCGAAGAATTCTGGGCCACCCTCGGACAGCCCCAACCATATCGTTCGGGTACATGGGGACCCGCAGAAGCGGACGAAATGCTGGCCCGCGACGGACGCCATTGGAGGATGCCATGATCATCGTGATGCCCAATACCGAAACCCGCGAAATCTCGGCACGCATCGACCAATTGCACGAAGAACGCGGCGAAGCCGCCCAAGGCCGGGTGTTGACCTTGCTGATCTCGACCACCGAGCAGGAGCTGGAATCGGCGTTAAGCGTGGCGAACAACGCCAGCCGCGAACACCCCTGCCGGGTGATCGCCATTGCCCCGTACACCAGCGCGCAAACCCAATCCGCGACCACTGCGCATGACCAGGGTCCCGACGCCGCACCGCAGGAACAAGCCGGTGAGGAACGACACACCTTCCTGGATGCGGAAATCCGTTTCGGTTCGGATGCCGGCGCCGGCGAAATCATCGTGCTGCGCCCCCGCGGCGGTCTGGTCCACCACGAAGATACCTTGGTCATTCCGCTACTGGTACCCGATGCGCCGGTCGTGGCCTGGTGGCCCACCGACGCTCCCGCAGACCCCTCACGCGATTTGCTGGGCGCCATGGCAAACAGCCGCATCACCGACGCCATGCGCTCCTCCAATCCGGCGCGCACCATGGACGATTTGCGCCGTAACCGTTCGCCGAAGAACATCGACCTGTCGTGGACCAGACTCACCATCTGGCGCGCGCTGCTGGCCACTATGCTTGACCAGCCGCCGCACAATCCCGTGCTCTCCGCCACCGTGTGCGGACCACGCGACTTCCTGCCCACCGAACTCCTAGCCGCCTGGCTACGGCTACGACTCGGCGTACCGGTTCTGATTGACGAGCAGCCTACGGCCTCCGCCGTCACCGGCGTCTCATTCACCCGGGCCGACGGCACGCTGCGCTTTGAACGCCCCGAACCGGATTCCGGCGCGGCGCAATTATGCATTCCCGGACAGGCTCCGCAGCATATCAATGTTCCGAAGCGCAGTTTGGAAGAATGCCTCAACGAAGAACTGCGCCGACTCAACCCGGACGAAGTCTACGGCGAAGTCATCAGCCAAGGATGGAAACTCATCCATCCCGAACACTGACCGGCATATCTGCCAACCAACCGTTGCCTCCATGCTCCGCCTATGCGGCTGCCGTGGAGGCAACCGCATAGAAAGCCAACATCGTGAGTACATCATCCATGCTGATATACGACAACCCGAACACCCTTGCGGCCGTCGCCACCGAGCGACTGCTGCTCACCATCATCGACCTGCTTGCCGAGCCGACGCGCACGCGCGTGGATATCGCGCTTACCGGCGGCACCGATGGCAACGCCATCCTCCACGCCATCGGCACCAGTCCGCTGCGCGGCGCCGTGGACTGGAAACGCGTCCACTGCTGGTGGGGTGACGAACGGTTCGTCGCCGCCGACGACCCGGACCGCAACGCCAAACAGGCCTACGAACTGTGCTTGGGAGCGCTGGTGGCCGACGGCCTGCTGCCTGAATCCAACATCCATCCCATGCCAGCCGACACCCGCGCTGCCGACACCATTGCCGCCGCCAACGATGAGGAGCAGGACGCCGTTCTGGCATATGCCGCAGAGCAATACCAGCGCGAGCTTATCGACCAACTCGGCACGCAGCCACGCATGGACATCGCCATGTTCGGCATGGGGCCGGACGCTCATTTCGCCTCGCTGTTCCCCGGTCTGCCGCAAGTATGCATTGACGATCCGCACGTACTGGTCGCCGGCGTGCGCGATTCACCCAAACCGCCGCCGCTGCGCCTGACCTTAACCGTACCGATGATCTCCCGCAGCGAGCGCACCTGGATCATCACCTCACGAGAGGGCAAGGCCAAGGCGCTGCGACTCGCATGCGATGCACCGCGCAACCCGCAGGCACCGGTCTCGTATGCCGATGCTGCCGGAGAAGTGCTGTGGATGGTGGACCAAGCTGCGGCTAGTCTGCTGTCGTAATCGCCGTGGCCGCCGGTAAACTCTGACAGTCTGCGCAACAACAGTGCGTGCATACAACGGCGTGCTCATACGACAGTGCGCGCATACGACAGCTTGCACCATAAATAGCATGCGCATGAAGGCCGGCTGGAGTACGGACAATATGACCGTGGGGTGGCGGTTCCTATACGGACTGCCACCCCACGGTCGTATCAAGCGCCTATTGGCGACGCTCGTTGGCTACTGTGCGCCTAGGCTTCGATTTCCTGACGATCCTCGGTTGCCCACAGTGTGTGGAACGCACCCGGCTTGTCCACACGACCATAGGTGTGTGCGCCGAAAAAGTCACGCTGTCCCTGAATCAACGCGGCAGGCAGACGCGGTGAACGCAATCCGTCGAAATACGCCAGCGACGAGGAGAATGCGGGAACGGGAATGCCGAACCGTACAGCGCGCGCCACCACACGCCGCCATGAGGATTGCGCGGTTTCGATGGCGTCCTTGAAGTACGGGGCGAACAGCAGCGACACATTCGCTTCTCCCGACTCGAACGCTTCCGCGATACGGTTGAGGAACTTGGCGCGGATAATGCAACCGCCACGCCAAATGCGCGCCACGGCAGCCAGATCGATGTCCCAACCGTGCTCCTGCGCGGCGGCAGTGATTTCGTTAAAGCCCTGCGCATAGGCGACGATCTTGGAAGCGTACAAGGCTTCACGGATGTCGTTGACGAACGCCTGACGCTCTTCCAACGGCATATCCACCGCTTCGGTGGGGGCGGCAAATCCTTGGCGCATGGCTTCCTCGCGCAGCGCGGACTGCGAGGACAGGCCACGGGCGAACACCGCTTCAGCAATGCCGGTGACCGGCACCGCCAAGTCCAATGCGGTTTGCACCGTCCACGTGCCGGTGCCCTTCATGCCCGCGTGGTCGACGATGACGTCCACCAGCGGCTGGCCGGTCGCGTGATCGCGCTGGCGTAGCACTTCGGCCGTGATCTCAATCAGGTAGGAATCCAGCTCGGTTTCGTTCCATGCGGCGAACACATCGCCGATTTCCTCAGTGGACATGCCCAAACCGCGACGCATCAAATCATAGCTTTCCGCAATCAGCTGCATATCTGAATATTCGATGCCGTTATGCACCATCTTGACGAAGTGTCCAGCACCATCGGCACCAATATGCGTCACGCACGGCTCACCTTCGGCTTTGGCAGCGATGGATTCAAAGATGGGCTTGAGCGTCTTCCAGGATTCCTCCGTGCCGCCCGGCATCATGGACGGACCACGTAAGGCACCTTCCTCGCCGCCGGATACTCCGCAGCCCACGAAATGCAGACCACGCGCACGAATAGCACGCTCACGACGAATCGTATCGGGGAAATAGGCGTTGCCGGCGTCCACAATGATGTCGCCCGGCTCCATCAGATCGGCCAACGCATCGATCATGGCGTCGGTAGGCGCTCCGGCCTTGACCATGATGATGGCGGTACGCGGCTTTTCCAAGCTATCGACGAACTCTTCCAGCGTGCGGGCGGGGAAGAACGCTCCCTCGTCACCATGTTCCGCCATGAGGGTTTCGGTACGGCCATACGAACGGTTGAACACCGCCACCCTATTGCCGTGATGGGCAAGATTACGCGCCAGGCTGCCGCCCATTGCCGCCAATCCAATGACGCCTACGTTTGCTTCCGCACTCATGCTGCTTCCTTCCACACAGGTTGCTTACCTTGCCCAGTGTATAGCGTCCACTGGTTTTCGGCGATACCCACGTCATGGATTGGCCCTAGGCGCAAGCCGATACCCAGCAAAACCGCTGTCCGACGCGGCATACCACCGTCGTAACGTGACCAACATCACCTTTTCATGTCACATCCGACCCGTATTGCCGGCACCGGCCTGCCCACGACGACAGGACAGCCCACTCATCAGGCCGGGCTACCGCACCTCACCGACCTGCTGTGCGTGGGCTTTCTTCGCCGCGGCGATCATCAGCTTGATACGGTTCAGCTGGTTGGCCTGCGAAGCGCCAGGATCGTAATCAATGGATACGATATTGGCTTCCGGATGCAGCCGGCGAATCTTGCCGAACATGCCACGACCGGTCACATGATTCGGCAAGCAGGCAAACGGCTGCGCGCACACGATATTGGGACATCCCGAAGCGATCAGCTCCAAAATTTCCGCGGTAAGCAGCCAACCTTCGCCAGCCTGCACGCCGATGGACGTCACCTCCGCTGCCTTCTTGACCAATTCGGGCATCGGTAGATCCTGCTCGAATTTGCCGTGCGCCGAGGCTATCGCAGCATGCACCGGCGCGTGGTAACGATCCAGAATCCACCGCATCGCCGCATACGACAACGCGTTGCCGCCCTTACCCAAATAGTGGCGGTTCCAATCATCGATGTAGGGCCGCGTGGTCATGAATTCCATAATGCCGGGCACTACGGCCTCGCAACCTTGCGATTCGATGACCTCAACCAGATGATTGTTGGCATCGGGGTGGTATTTCACCAAAATCTCACCCACCACGCCTACACGCGGCTTACGGGCAATGTCACGCAGCGGCAACGCGTCGAAACTGCGCACAATACGTTTGACCAGCCGACCATACGGCAGGTATCCCACTCCCCACAGCCGCCGTGCAGTACGCGAATAGCCGTGATGTTCCAATGTTTCGCGCACTACCGTATCCCACTGCTTATACAGTGCGTTCGCACTGCCCGGCGTCTGTTCATACGGACGCACCCGCATCAGGCATTTGAGCAGTACGTCCCCGATCATGAGCGCTTTGACGGCACGATGCAGCAATGCCGGAGTCGCCTTGAATCCGGGATTATCCTCCAAACCTTGCGTGGAGAGCGCAATCACCGGAATCTGAGGATACCCGGCATCAATCAACGCCTTGCGAATCAAGCCGAAATAATTCGTCGCACGGCACATGCCGCCGGTCTGCGTAATGGCAAGCGCCACCTTATCCGGATCATATTTGCCCTGCACAATGGCGTCCACCAATTGGCCGACGACCATAATGGCGGGATAGCACGCGTCATTGTTGACGTATTGCAGGCCGAGTTCGACGTCTTCGCGGCTGGCGTGTTCAAGGATATCGAAATGGTAACCGCCGGAACGAATCACCGATTCAACCAATGAGAAGTGGATGGGACTCATCTGCGGACCAACAATGGTGTAGTCGCGTTTCATGGATTTGCCAAATGGAATCTTGTTGGCATAATGCGACAGCGTGGCCGTATGATGATTGTCATGCTGCACCGCGTCGAGCAGCACTTGGCGCCCTGGCGTTGGTGCCCGTCCGCCGGTGTGTCGGAACCCCTGTGAAGCCGCAAGGGATTCACGTTCCTCCACAGCGGCTTTCAGCGAACGCAACCGGATCTTCGCCGCACCCAAATTGGAAACTTCGTCAATCTTGAGCAGCGTATACACGTCGGCCTTGTCTGCCAAGACTTCCGCCACCTGATCGGTGGTGATGGCGTCCAGGCCGCAGCCGAACGAATTGAGCTGCACCAATTCCAGGCCTGGGTACTGCGAGACGAAACGCGCCGCCTCATACAGCCGCGAATGGTACGCCCATTGGTTCGTCACCCGCAACGGCATGCTGCTGGTCGCGCGGGCCACATGGCGGAATCCGTCTCCATCATGTTCGCGTGCATTATGTTCGCCATCGGCCAGATACTGCGTGATGCTATCCCGTATGGCCGGATCGAGCGCATATACGGCATCTTCGGACAACACCACCATACCGAGCGAGCATATGGTTTCGGGAATGCCGTGGTTGATTTCAGGATCGATGTGATATGGACGTCCAGCCAGCACAATGCCACGGCACTGGTGCTCCTTCATGTACGCCAACGCCCGCAGCCCCTCTTGCTGGACATCGTATTTGAATACCGCATCCTCGGCATAGGCGGCATTCACGGCTTGCTGCGCTTCCTCACGGGTCACGCCAGCCCAGGCGAATTCCTCGACAATGCGATCGACCATAAGCGCATGGTCGGCCAAGTTGAAGTACGGCCGCAAATATCGGATGCCCTCATCGCGCAGCTGCGGCATATTGGCTTCGATAACCACCGGATAGTTCGCCACCACCGGACAGTTGTAATGGTTGTCCGTATCCTGCACCAACGTGTCCTCGTACGATACGCAGGGATAGAAAATCGTGGTGATGCCCTTGTCCAGCAGCCATTGCACGTGCCCGTGCACCAGTCTGGCCGGGTAGCAGATGTTTTCCGAGGCGATGGATTCGATGCCGGTGGTGAACAGCTCGTGGCTGGACCGGCCGGAAATCACCACCTTGAATCCCAGCGAGGTCAACAGCGTGAACCAGAACGGGTAGTTCTCGTACATATTGAGCACACGGGGGATGCCGATGGCGCCGCGCGTGGCCTTGGCATCCGTCAGACGGCGGTAAGCGAAGCAGCGCTTGTACTTGTAGTCGTACAGATTGGGTCGGCTGCTGCGCTGTTTGGTCGAATCGCCGCCGCGTTCGCAACGGTTGCCGGTCACATACCGCGAACCGTCTTGGAATGTGGTGACCGTGAGCTTGCACCGGTTCTGGCATAGTTTGCACACGTCGCGCTGCACACTCATGGACAGCCCATCAAGCTGATCGCCCGAAAGCAATCCCGAGTGCGCGTGTTCGCAGCCCGCACCGTCTTCCTCGTCCGCTCCGTCCACGTAATGCATGCGTGCCGTCAACGCAGCACCATACGCTCCCATCAATCCTGCGATGTTGGGACGGGCCACCTCGCGCTTGGTCAATAGTTCGAACGCACGCAGCACGGCATCGTTGAGGAATGTGCCACCCTGCACCACCACGGTGTCGCCCAGTTCGCCCGAATCACGCAGCTTAATCACCTTATACAAGGCGTTGCGTACCACCGAATAGCACAGGCCTGCGGCGATGTCATCCATCGTCGCGCCCTCTTTCTGCGCCTGTTTGACCGATGAATTCATAAACACCGTGCAGCGCGACCCCAAATCCACCGGATGCTTGGCCCGCAATGCCGCCTGGGTGAATTCCTCGATGGTCAATCCCATGGATCGCGCGAACGTCTGCAGGAATGAGCCGCAGCCGGATGAACAGGCTTCGTTGACGGCAATGGAATCGATCACCCCATCGTCGATGGACAGATACTTCATGTCCTGACCGCCGATGTCAATAACCGCCGTCACACCGGGACTAACCATTTCCGCGCCCCGATAATGCGCCATGGTCTCCACCACACCCTCATCCACATGCAGACCGGCAGCGATCAGCCCTTCGCCGTATCCGGTCGAACAGCTGCGTGCGATATAAGCCTCCGGCGGCAACTGCGCGTCAATACGTTTGACGATATCGACGGCAGCGTCGAGAGGACTGCCGTCATTGGTGGCATAGCTCGACCATACAATCTCGCGGTCATCATTGATCAACGTGGCTTTGATGGTGGTGGACCCAGCGTCGATGCCTAGGAAATGCGGACCGCAGGCACCCTGCAATGATCCGATACGCACATGCTCGCGATGGTGACGTGCTTCGAATGCTTCGCGCGCCTCCCTATCATCGAACAGCGGTGGCATGGTTTGCGCACTGCCCGGCATATGCTCCAGGGCATCCAATCGCTCCAACACGTCCACGCAGGTGATTGTCATCTCCTCACCCGCGTCAGCCGCTTTGTCCACACCATTCGCATCGCCGTCACACGTTTGGCTGGACAGCAATGCCGCACCATACGCCACGTACAAGTGGGCGTCGCCCGGCACGATAAACTCGTCCACCTTGCCATCCAATGCACGGGCGAAGGCTTCACGCAATTGAGGGAGGAAAAAGAGCGGACCGCCCAAAAACACCACATTGCCATGGATGGGTCGACCGGCCGACAAACCGGCGATGGTTTGTGTCGCCACCGCCGTAAAAATTGAGGCTGCCAAATCGGGTTTGGCGGCACCGTCGTTAATCAATGGCTGCAAGTCAGTTTTAGCGAATACGCCACAGCGGGAGGCGATAGGATACAACGTCTCATAATGAGAGGCCATCTCGTCTAGTCCACTGGCGTCGGTATCCAGCAGGGTGGCCATTTGGTCGATGAACGCTCCCGTGCCCCCGGCGCACGTACCGTTCATACGCTGTTCCGGCGTTGGCTTGAGATACGTCACTTTCGCATCCTCACCACCAAGTTCGATGATGACATCGGCACGTGGATATTCGCGGTCTATGGCTTCGGTTTCAGCAACGACTTCCTGTATAAATGGCACATTCAGCGCGTCTGCCAGCGTCAAACCACCCGAGCCGGTGATCGCCAGTCGGATCGGAACATCTCCAATATCCCGCTGCGTCAACGTCGCATGAACGTCTTCCATGAGTTCGGTAACGGCGGCACGAACATTCGCATGATGACGACGGTAATCACGGAACAATGCCTCGTCCAACCCATCGCGCTCCCCCAACGCCACTGCCTTTACTGTAGTCGAGCCGATATCTAGCCCCACCCGAATTGCCGAGGACGGCATGTGCTTCCTGTCAGTCATCACACCTCTTCCATACCGTATCGGTGACATGCACCGCTGTTGTGTAATGTAATCAACATACTGCCCAATATCATCGATGTACCGTGTCTTGGTAGCTCTCGCAAACCCTAGCTCGCATTGCCTTCACCAGTGGCACGATCCTTGCCATATATCGACGGGATGAACCGTTCTTGGTCATGCAGTTTCGCCCACAACACCGGCTCACCCTGCTCCAGCGAACGCGGCACATCCAAAATGCGCTGATTGGAACTACCTCTGAACTGCAATAGCGAATCATGCAACGATTTGATATACCGGCCATCCACCAACACATCGATAAGCGACAACAACTCACGCTTATCCGGCGTCTCCCCAGGCCGCATCAGCTCCTCCCAAGTGTAGCCCGTCCAGCACCATATATCTTTGGTATCGCCAAACCGCTCACGAATACGACGCACCAAGGGAATCAGCATCGGCGTATTCAGCAGCGGCTCGCCGCCAAGCAGCGTCATACCCTGCACGTAGCTTTGCGCCAGATCCTCCATGATTTGCGACTCCAAGCGCTCATCATAGGGACGGCCAGCCCGAAAGTCCCAAATAGACGCGTTATAACAACCCTCGCAACGAAACGGACAACCCGCCACATACAACGAGCAACGAATCCCTTCGCCATCTGTCATGACAAAACGCTTGTAATCCGCCACAATATTGCGGCTCATTCGCCGCCCATCCCACTGCCCGGCCTTCGGATTATTAGTACCGACACATGGCACGAAAGGGCCGCGCCCCTCCTCACCGGCGGCAAAATCATGATGCGTGCACTGCGCCCGCTCCTCATTCGCCATCATCACCCCCAGTATCCATACACCCGTAGCATAACGGGGCGCAACGCCAAATCACGTTCGCCCCGTTACGCCTGGTGCATCACCAATCGAGCGCTACTTGGTTTCCTCAAACCATTCGCGCGTCGTGCCATCCCCCAACGTCACATGTCCGGTCTCGCCGCTCATATGCTTGACGCGATGGGCGATCTCCTCATGGCGCCCGTGCACCATCGGACGCTGCACCGGGTTGCCCAAATAACCACAAGTGCGCTTGGTGACATTGCACTTGTCTGGATCGGCATTGCCACACTCTGGGCACTTGAAGCCCTCTTCGGTAGGCTCGAAATCACCCTGGAAACCGCACACGAAGCAATGGTCAATGGGCGTATTCGTCCCCAAATATCCGATACCGATGTTGTATGCATAATCCCACACCGATTCCAACGCCTTGGGGTTGTCCTGCAGACACGGGAACTCGCAATAGTTGATGAAGCCGCCCGACGCATAGTACGGGAAGTCCTTCTCATAGTTGAGCTTCTCCATCGGCGTGGGCTGCAGCCACACGGGATAGTGGAAGGAATTGGTATAGAAATCATGGTCGGTAACGCCTGCGATTTCACCGAATTTCGCGCGATCCATGCGGTTGAAGCGATCGGTCAATGATTCGGCAGGCGTGGAATATACCGAATAGTGATAGCCTTCGGCGGCGCTCCACTGCTTGCACAGTTCGTTCATGCGACGCACCACCGACAACGCAAACTCCTTGCCCTGCGGATCCCAGCCATGGTCACGCATCCAATCCTTGCCGAAGAACACCGCGGTCGTCTCATACAAACCGATGTATCCCAACGACACCGTCGCCCGTTCATTACGGAACAACTGGTCAACGCTTTCATTGGCCCCCAAACGACCGAACGCTCCGTAACGGAACAAGGTCGGCGCATTCACCGGCGTCGCCTGCTTGCAGCGCATGATGCGGAACTGCAACGCTTGATGCGCCACTTCCATACGCTCGTTGAACAGCTTCCAGAAACGGTCCACGTCGCCGTGCGACTCCAACGCGATACGCGGCACATTCACCGTCACCACGCCAAGATTCATGCGGCCGTCTTCCACATCTTCGCCGGTCTTGGGATCAATCCAGCCCTGCAGGAAGGAACGGCAACCCATCGGCGCCTTGAAGCTGCCCGTAATCTTGACGATGTTCTCATAGAACACCACATCGGGGTACATGCGCTTGGTGGCGGACTCCAACGCCAGTTGCTTGAGATCGTAATTCGGGTCCCCAGGATCGGCGTTCACGCCATGCTTGACGGTAAACACCAGCTTCGGGAAGATCGCCGTGTGACGATCCTTGCCTAAACCGCGAATACGGTTGAGCAGAATCGCACGCTGAATCTCACGAGCGAACCACGACGTGCCCAAACCAAAACCAACCGTCACAAACGGCGTCTGACCATTGGACACACGGTTGGAGTTAATCTGATACTCCATGGTCTGCATCGCATCGTAAATCGCCTTGCGGGTCATGATCTTCGCATACACCTCGCGCAGCTGCTCCAGCTCCGGCAAATCGGTATCGAAGGCCTCATCATCGGGCAGCGGCTCACGGTTCTCGAAATGCAGCCAATCCGGCTCCTGCATCTTCAGCCCGCGCACCATATCCTCGGCAACCGACACCGGGGTCGAATCCGGAATCATGGCGTGAGCCATCTTCAGATTCTTGTCGTAATCACGCTTGGCATACGGTTCCAACATTTCATCAGCGCGATTGACCGTCTGGCCGCCGTACTGTGCGCCTGCAATATCCTTGATGATCTGCGTAATCTGCGTCGATGCCGTGCCAATGGACTTCGGCGAATCCATCATGGCGTTGCCCAGTGCAAACCCATGGCGCAGCATGTCGCCGAAGTCGGGCAGGGAGCAATTGTTCATGGAGGTAAACGGCGAATAATCGGCGTCATGGAAGTGGATATCGCCCTTCATATGGGCATTGGACACCGCATCCGGCAGCATGGAAAACGCCGAAGCCTTGGACACCGCGCCCGCCAACAAGTCACGCTGCGTAGCGTATACGTTGGAATCCTTATTGGCGTTCTCACGCACCAGCGACTCGTCACGATTCACCAAACGGCTCACCGCTTCATTGATATCCGTCGCCTTGGCACGCTCGATGTCCTTGTTCAGACGGTACGTCGTGTAATTGCGCGCCACCTCATACAAATGCGACTCAATGAGCGCGTGCTCCACCAAGTTCTGAATGTCCTCGATTTTCGCCGGGCCATTGTAACGATTCTTGATCTCACCTTCAACCTGATTCGCCAAATCACGAATCATCAGTTCTTCTTCGGGGCCGACGTTCTTATCCAAGTCCTTAAACGCGGACTTCACCGCGTTGATGATGTTCACCGCATCAAAATCAACCACACGACCATCACGCTTCTCCACCAACACCGTATCCGCGGTCTGCGCGGCCAGCACCTGAGTGTCCATCATCATCCTTTCCTATCCAATGCGCCACCAACCCGCCAACACTGACCGCAACCATAATCGGCGAGCCAAATTACACGACGGTAAGTTGTGTGGTGCTTACGACTGTACACCCACTACACAACGAGATATAGTGCTTCCATCGATATTTTTCACCTAGATATAGTGAATATGGCGAAACTCCGCCAAAACTGATATAAAAATCGACACCACATCGGCGCGTTGTGCATCACACATCACAACCATACCTCTGCAACACGTTTCCACACCCTCGCGGCGACCGCTGATCGCACGCCACAGACCTCAACACACCCGACGATCACGCACCCCATCAGCCATCAACAGCACTTGCGCGACAAGCTTGTCCATTCGATGCACAACCCTAGAACCATGACGTTTGACATGGCACGCAGCGAGGCTCCCCAGCCCGCCACAGCACCCCAGCCACTGCCCGCTCGAGCGATGGACACCACCGCCGAACGCCCCTGGCCCGTCAGCGTGTTGAGCCAAAAATTCCACAACGCCGTCGCTAAATGGCCCGGTGCGTGGGTCGAAGGCCAAATCGTCGAAATCAACATGCGACGCGCCTCCTCCGGCTACATCACCCTGCGCGACAACGTCGAAGAAATCTCCCTGTCCGTGATGGGTTTCAGCCAATTCGTTGCCAAAGCCCGTGATTTTCGTCAAGGCGACCGCGTAGTCATCCACGGCCGACCAGACCTGTGGATGAAGGCCACACGCCTGAGCTTCGTCGCCGACGACATCCGACGCGTCGGCTCTGGAGGACTCAAGGAATATATCGACGAACTGCGCAAACGCCTGAAAGGCGAGGGACTATTCGACGAAGACCGCAAAGTGCCACTGCCGGAATTCCCCCACCGCATCGGTCTGATCTGCGCACCGCAAGCCCGCGCCGAAGGCGACGTCATCACCAATGTGCGTCTGCGCTGGCCGGTCACTGAATTCACTGTGGTGCACGCACACGTGCAAGGCGCGCAATGTCCCTCTGACATCATCGCCGCCATCCGCAAGCTCGACGCTGACCCGGACGTGGACGTCATCATCGTGGCACGCGGCGGCGGTAGCTTCGAAGATCTCATCGGATTCTCCGACGAAGGCGTGGTTCGCGCTACGGCAGAGTGCGTCACCCCCATCATCTCGGCCATCGGACACGAAGACGATTGGACTCTCATCGACCTGGCAGCGGACTTACGAGCCTCAACCCCCACCGATGCCGCCAAAAAAGTCGTGCCCGACATTCGCGAGCAATGGCAGCTGATCGCCAACGCGCAATACACCATGCGCAACCGCATCGAAGCGCGCGTGAGCAATGAGGAACGGCTTATCTCAGGATATGCCACTAGGCCAAGCCTGACGCAGCCGCACACGATGCTCGAACCGCACCAACGATTTGTGGACGATGCCGTACAGCGTCTGCGCCACGGATTGACACGTATCCTCGATGACGCATGCCTCACCGTGGAAAAAACCCACGCGTCCCTTACCGCGCTCAGCCCGCAATCCACCTTGGACCGCGGATACGCCATCGTGCAACGCAATGACGGGCATGTTGTGGATGATGCCGACACCGTGACGGCCGGCGATATACTTACGGTCACGCTCAAACGCGGCAACATCGTGGCACAGGCGCAGTAACAGGGCGGACTGTCACAGGCCCCAACTTTCAAGACCATCAACTGGAACACAACCAAAGGAACGTCCATGACCGACACTACGAACTCCACCGCCTCCAGCCTCACCGACAGCGAGCGCGAGGAAATCAACAACCTGCCTTACGAGGAGGCGCGCGACCGACTCATTCAAGCCGTGCAAGCGCTGGAAGCCGGCGGGCTGAACCTGGACCAGTCCATGCGCCAGTGGGAAATCGGCGAAGCGCTGGCACGCCGTGCGCAAGCCCTGCTCAACGACGTGCGTGCGAAACTAGATGCCGCCGCAGCCGAGCAGGCCGCCACCGCCAATACTGCAGGCACGCAGTCGAATCTTGACTAATATCTGACGCGCGCCTCTCCGGCAACCGGCATATAGCGAAGTCCCGTCTTGACACACGCCAAGACGGGACTTCGCTATATACGTCCAAACACGCGGATATCGCTCAACTCACGACTGTGACAGCTTGCTCAATGCCTCCAATTCAGCCTTGGCTTTGTGCAGTTTGGCAAAAACCTCATTGCGCTGCTGCGGCTGCTTGGCCCGGGCATGGTCGCGGGTGAGTTTGTCGATGTCGGCTTCCAATTGCGCCATGCGGGCACGGCGGGCAATCGCCGCGTCGATATCAGACACATGATCCTGTCCCAGAATCGCCTGCGCGGTCAACGCATCCCACACCTCATCCAAGGTGTCGCCCAGCACGCGCAACGCTGCCTCTTCGGCCGACCTCCACGATCCCACATACACCATATACGTAGGAATATGTCCGGCACGCCCCGGCAACGCACGGCGCACGGCAAGCGCATACTCCTGCCGCACCGCGCCCGTCTCGCCATCCTCCTTATCGCGCACGCACACAAACAGCATGGCCGACCTACGCTGTGCGGCAATATGATCGATGACCGCCGTCGGCACCTCGACGTTTCCCGAGGCAAGTCGCAAGCCCATCACCAGAATCTCTGGTACACGAATCCCCGGCTGCACTCCCGTGTTGGTATCGCGCATCAGCGCCAGAAACGCAATGCTCGCTATGTCATTCACCAAACGTTGCTTTAACTTGGCCGACACCGGCGCTTTCCCCACAAATGCCGCCTTCGGCAGTGCGCCACGCTCCTGTGCGACCGCCACCGAAGGAGGCAGCCCCAACGTCACCGCGCTCACTGTTCCACACGTCATAGCAGTCATTGCCATACCCTCCTTTACGCCAGCGGCATTGGTATAACTGCACTCCAGTGTAATAGGAATATCGCGACGCTCGGGACCATCCCTTATGTCGCCATGACGCAAACCAACGCATGGCACAACCCATCCGGCCGCCGCACAACTGTATTCCAGTGCCCGAGACGCGATTCGAACGCGCGACACCCGCTTTAGGAGAGCGGTGCTCTATCCACTGAGCTACCCGGGCAGCAATGCACCATTGTACACACCTGTCACACCAGCAACGCCACACACCGCCAAGCTGGGCCACCAGCCACGTATCTTGGCATAATGGAGGCGATGAACATTTCCGCCAAGCAACACGAGTCCTCACCGTATGAGCGGGGCACACGCAGCTACATCATGTCGCGTATCCACGGCAGCGACACCTCCATCGAAGTGTTGACCAGGCGATATTTATTCGCACGCGGGCTGCGGTTTCGCAAAAACGACAAGCGTTATCCAGGACGCCCCGACATCGTGCTGCCCAAATGGCATACCGTCGTGTTCATCAACGGCTGCTTTTGGCATAGTCACGAAGGCTGTCCCAAATATCGGATGCCAAAATCCAACGTGGAGTTTTGGACGGCGAAGCTTACCCGCAACCGCGAGCGCGACCGCGTGCAACATGAGCAGTTGAGGCAGGCTGGATGGCGTGTCATCGTGGTGTGGGAATGCGAGTTGAAGAACCGTGCATGCCGCGAACAACGGTTGGCCGCGTTATATGAGGACATCACACAACCAGCCCAGCCAGCATCAAGCACCGACATCAATGGTGGCCAATAGCGCCGCATGATCGGAGCCGGGCAGTTTGTCAACCTCCACCTGCCCGGCGGTCATACCTTGGTCCACGATGATGTGATCGAGGTCGCAGAATGCCGGAAGCCAAGCGCGGTCCAACGGCCACGTGAACGTGAACCCGTGGCCGGAAAGGTAGGCTGCATCCTGGAATCGGTCTCCCAACATATTGCGAAACACCGTGTGATCCATGGTGGCATTGAAATCGCCCATCAATACGTAGGTGTAGTCATTGCGGTTGCGCAATGTTGACAGGTCGTTGACGGAGGTACTCCAACGATCCCAACGGCCCGGAGAGGGTGAGATGGTGTGGACGGATACGAAGCGCACAGGTTTGCGACCGCCGTCGAACATAATGGTGGCTCCCGGCATGAAAGATGCGATAGAATGCACTTCGTCAGTGGCTACCTCCTGCAGAGGTGTTGCCGACCATAAACCATTGCCATAATGCCGATCCGAAGATACGACTTTGGAATATGGTAGATATTCGTCGATACCCGCTTGTTTGAGTTTTTCAACAAATGTGGGAGTGGTTTCCTGCAATGCCAACACCTCCACGCGTTCATCGCGTACTTTTTCCACGATGCTGCGTGCGTCGGCGTGGCCTTTGTACACATTGAACGTCATGACCCGCGCATAGCGATCGGTGGTATCGGGTTGCACGGCCGAAACCGCCGCGGAAGCACGACCGTCCAATGCGGTGCCTTGTGCGAAAAATGGATACTGCCACCATATGTTGGCGATAATGCACAGCAGCGACAACAGGACGTTGACCCATCGACGCGACACCAATCCCGCCAATACGGCGATAGCGGCAACGATTATGAACCATGGTGTGGCCGAAGCGATCACGGGTAGGTACGGCAGTTGTTGAATCTGCGCAGGCATAATGCGCACCAATGCCGAAACTAAAGCGATAAGCGTGCATATGCCGCAGATGAGCCGCAGCACCGGATGCCGTTTGCGTGAACGTTTCCCCGATGAGGTGCCGCCGGATTGTTTGGCACGCGACGAAGCCATGCTGGTAGCCATGTGTCCTCCCTTAAACTCTCCATAGCGTACCGCATATGCCCGAGGAACCATATCATGCGCTTGAACGATTCACGGTTTCCACAGCATCATCTCCGGCGATGACCTCCCATTCCCACACATAAGCGTATGGTAGTAGTCACCGGTACGGGTAGAAACAACAAACGAATAACACAGGGGTTTGCAATGGATAAGCAGTGTGACCAGTCGCCGCTCGGGACGAATGTTTCGGCCGAGGATGCTTCGCTGTCATTGCCGGACATCGCCCGCCGCCGTTCGCGCCCGATAGTGCGCGCGCTGTATGGCTTGACCATATTGGCCGCCATTATCGCACCGTACTGGCTTGGCAGGTTTGCTGCGGCCAAACATACGCAGTGGCTGGTGACGCATGTGTCGATGTTAGAACCACGCGGCGTGGTGCTGGTATCCTGGGCGGTAACGGTTATTGCGTTAAGCGGCTTGGGCTTGATGATTGTCGAAGCGCACAATTGGGCGTGGCGCGTGATGTTTGTGCTGGGGCTGGCTGCCGAACAGGGCATCGCCGGTTTGTGCCTGTTGAAGACTGATTTTTGGTATTCCACCTACGTGGTGTATGGCGAGCATGCCGGATTAGCCAACGCCGCGAATCTCGGTATTATTGCCGCCGGTTTGGCAGTGGCCGTGTATGCCGTGGTGTTCGTTGGATTGCTGGTGACGATCCGTAAGGATTGCAAGCTTAATGTGCTGACACGCAGTTGGGCGTCCATGTTGCTGTTTTATGCGATTGAAGTGGTTGCGCTGCTGATTGTGATGTTCGGCGGTCTGCTGACCACGGTGTAGGCCGGCGTAGGCCGATGGAGACCGCGTTGGCTGCCCTGTCACACATACGCAATGGTGCCGCCAGCATATCGCTGGCGGCACCATGGTCATAGGCGACGTGTGTATGGCATTTACGTTTCTTAGCGTTCCAATATCACCATGGCTGAGGCCACCGGCCCGTCATGGCTTAGGGAAATATGCCACCGCAGCACTGGTGTCGAACCTGGTCGGATCGACACCGATACGGATGCGTTCAACGCCGCCTGTACATCATTGCGCAGCACCACTTGGGGACGGCCTCGACCATCATCGATAATCTCTACACCATCCCAGGGGAACCCTTCCATGGTATACGGATAGTCATCTTGCCCAACGGCGGCGCACCATGCTTTGACCACCGATTCCTTGCCTGCCCATTTGGCGGACAGGTGAACGTCGCGCGCATCATGCTTGGCATGCGCCAACGCCGCCGCCTGCCGGCGCTCGCGCAGGGAAAACAACTGTTCCATACGCGAGCCAGGGGCGGCAAGCTGTTCGGCAAACGCAGCGACGTCCACCACGTCATGTCCTATGGCAAGCACGCTCATGCTTCGAAGTACCCTTCTGCGCCAAGGCGGGCCTGCGGATCAAGCAGCATGGCCTTCTCCACATCGTGAGCGTTGTAGCCGCGCCCATCTTCATGGAATCGACGGTTGTCAATCGCCTCGTACAGCGGCTGACGGCCCATCATGCCTTCTTCCAGTCGGCGCTGTCCTGCGGCAAGGCGCTCGTTGGCACGCTCGCGCCACTCCTGCAAGGCTCGCACGCCTTGCGTGTGCGCCACGGCCGCTTCGAAGGCGCCCGGATGCACGATGGCGGCGAAACCACTGACATGGCCGAAGCCCAAGGAAGTTGCCAAACCAGCTTTGACCGTGCCCACATGCAGCGGCTTGGTCAGCCACACCATATGGTCGTCACGCTTGAGCTTGGGATCGACGCAATCGAGCGACGCATTCGCCGGTACCACGCCCGAGCCGAACAGCTGGGTCAGGCCGTTGATCTGGAAGATGCAGGCGCCGCCCTTCGCGTGGCCGGTCAGGGTCTTTTGCGAAATAACGAACAACGGGTTGCCCTCGCTGCGGCCAATGGCATGAGCCACGGTGTTGTGCAGTTCGGACTCGTTGGGATCGTTCGCATTGGTGGAGGTATCGTGCTTGGACACCACGGCGATGTCGTCCGGCGTCACACCCAGCTTGGCCAGATCGCGCACCAGACGCGAATCCTTGCCACCACGGGCAGCCGCCAACGCGCCAAGCCCCGGAGCCGGAATCGAGGTGTGCGCGCCATCTGCATAGGAGTGGATGAAGCCAACCACACCGGCCACCGGCAGACCCATGCGCAACGCGATGTCACCGCGCGTCAGCAGGATGGTGCCGCCGCCCTGCGATTCGACGAATCCACCGCGGCGACGATCGTTGGCACGCGAGAAGAAGCGCGCGTCGATACCCTTGGCGTACATCTCGGCGGAGTTGGCCGTGGCGTTCATGTTGCCGAAGCCGATCACCGATTCCACGCCAATGTCGTCGATGGCGCCGGTGACCACGAAGTCGGCCTTGCCCAGCGCGATCTTGTCGCAGCCTTCCTCCAGGGAGACGGCGGCGGTAGCGCAGGCGGACACCGGCTGGATCATGTTGCCATAGCCACCGATATAGGACTGCATGACATGCGCCGCCACCACGTTCGGCAACGCTTCCTGCAGAATATCGGTCGGAATCTCATGGTTGAGGAAACGATCCAGGTAGAGCTTGCGCATGGATCGCATGCCGCCGAAGCCCGTGCCTTGCGTGCTGGCCACCATGGACGGATGTACCGCCTGCAGCATTTCGGTGGGCGTGAAGCCTGCGGACAGGTACGCATCCACCGTGGTCACGATGTTCCACAGTGCGATTGGATCGACGTCACCGACCATCGACGCGGGGATACCCCACTTAAGCGGATCGAAACCGGTCGGGAACTGGCCTCCCACCGTGCGGGTCATGGTGGCACGACGCGGCACGCGCACCATGGAACCGGCGCGGCGCGTCACCTGCCATTCGCCGCTTTCCGGATCGGGAGCGATGCTCGTATGGTCGGCATCCAGCTGCACATAGCCTTCGGCAATCGCCTGGCTGGGCACCGTAAACGTCACATCATGCTCGAGGAACACTTCCGTTTCCTCTTCGTCGGTGCCATCGCGGTAGTCGCCGCCCATGCCATCGTCGAAGGGTCGGATGCCGCAGCGAGCCACGACTTCGTCATGGTAACGCTCAGCGATATCCTCTTCGGGCACCAGGTTGCCTTCCACGTCATACCAGCCGGGCTTGGGGCTATCCTGCCAAGCAAGCAAGCCCATGTTCCAAGCGAGTTCCAGCACCGCGCCTGCGGACAGATTCACCGTGCCGTCGTGGTGAATGCCCAGCTCGGCTTCGAAACGCGTGCGTCCCGAACCCCACGGGCTCAGCTCGCCCACCGACACAATAACGATTTCCTCTTCCGGACGGGCGCTGACCGCGGTCCAATCCTCCAAGTCAACCTTCGGCTGCGCGGGCACATGCGGCGTCGGCAGCGCCTTGACCATGGTCCGCACCGCCGGCATCGTGGTGGTTTCATCGGCGCGACGCTCCTCTTCGGCCTGCGCTTCCGCCATCGCCTGCGCACGCAACGCCTTGATGTCGATCGGATCATTGCCCAAGCCACCGGTCAAATCGACGTCCAGCGCCTTGACCGCAGCCTCGGCACGCGACTGCGCCGAGCACAAATCCAGCAGCTTCACGGCGATTTCTTCGGTGGAGTACGTGGTCAGGCCCTGACGCTCGACCACGGACACCAGCGGATCGTTGCCGCCCATCAAACCGGTGCCACGAACCCAACCGATACGCGGATGCGCGAACGTCACCCGGTCGGCCCAGACCCGTTCGGCACGGGCACGGTTCACGATGGCATCAAAGGCGCTCTTGACCTCGCCATACGCACCGTCGCCGCCGAAGATACCGCGGTTCGGCGAACCCGGCAGCACCACATGCAGTTTATGCTCCACGTGGGTGTCGGCACCGATGGCCGCCAAACCGGCAATCGCGCGTTCCACTCCCCACAGCATCAGACGAGCCTGCGATTCAAACAGCTCGCCGGAGTCGGCCAGCGTGCCACGAACCGGCGGCGCGGCAAACGGGAAGAACAGCGTCGGCTCATACGATTCCTTGATGATGGTGGTGGTGGCACCGCTGGTCTTCTTGACCACGCCGCCGATCCACGCCACCAACGCATCCACGTCACGGTAGCTCGACAGGTTCGCCGGCACCAACCACAGCTTGGCGTCGCCCACCGCATGCTCGCGGTAAGCCTGCTTCGCCCATGCCTTCACCGACGGCTTGAAGCTGTGCGAGGTGGCCACAACCGTAGCGCCGCCAGCCAGCAAACCGCACACCACTTGCGCGGCGATTGAGTTCGGCGCCACACCAGTGACCACGGCGATGTCACCGGCGAAGCGCGACGACGCTTCGTCATCCGCCGTCGGGGTCACCGCCTGCTGCGCCACTTGCTCGTAGCGCTGCGCCAACGCCTCGTCGCCCGCATGACGGGCACGCTGGGCAAACCATGCGGCCTGCTCGGCCACCGCCTGGCCGGCACCCCGATAATTGCCGTCCAGCACCTGCGATTCGCCGTCATAGAACGCACGAGCCATATCCTCACGAGCCGACGCCCAACGGTCATCGAACAAGATGGCCTTGTCCTCGTCGAAACGCGGAGTCACCTGCTGAGGCCAATCCGCACCCAGCTCGGCCTGCACGGCCGCCACCACCGCGGCGTTCTCGTCCTCTTGCGTCTCGGCCGCGGGAGCACGCACGCCCAGCTGATCCAGCACGAAGCGCGCGGTTGCCGCGAGCACTCCCTGCTCACCGGTCACCTGCTCGGCGAAAGCCTGCAGCGCGGCGGAATCCACCATCGCGCCACCAGCAGCGCCACCAGCGGACGGCATGGCCACCGCAATACCGCGGGCAGCCGCCACATGACGCACCGCAGCATCGATGAGCTCATTGGCCGCAGCCGCATTGGATGCGGCGGTAGTGCTCAGGCTTGCCAAATCACCGCCACGCGAGCTGGCACCCTCGCGGGTTTCCAACACCAACGCCGCCACGACATGGCTGATCCAGCCCGCGCCCAACTGCCAGGTTTCGGCCACGCGCTTCTCCACCCCGGCGAGCTTGACACCGGAAGCACCGAACATGGCACGCATACGGTCACGAACGATATCGGACAGCACCGCGCCAAACGCTTTGTAATTCGGCGCGACCTTGTTCACCAATGCGCTGAGCGCGCCGATGCTCGCCTCTGCGGCACCGTCCACGCTAGCCACGCCCAACTCGGAGCTGATATCCATCAGCAGCTGGTTACGACGAGACGACACACCATTGGTCAGCGTATCAGTGGTGTCGTTGTCACCGATCTGATCGGGGCGCACCTTCGCCGAGTACGCCAACAGCATGCCGATGGCGTCGCTGGCGCGGAAGTCGATATCCGCCGGACGCTCGACACCACCTGCGGCAGGAACTGCGGGGGCAGCAGGGGCAACAGCCGCGGCTTCAGTCGCAGCAGCCAGAGCGGCAGCGGGCGCGGACTCTACTGCCGGCGCTTCGCTCACCTCCTCGTCCTCATCCTGCGGCACCAACGAATCAGTGTCGGTCATGTAAATGCGACCCTCGTCACGGCCGACGTTATACACCGTCACCGTGCGGTTCGAGAAGTCCGGCAACTGCAGCGTCTTGGCGCCCAAGTTCGCCAACGTCGGCGCATTGCCCAAACCGACCTCGACATACTGCTCGACGCCAAGACCGCCCTTGGCTTCCTCCGTAAAGAGCAGCGCCTGCGTTTCGATCCAACGCACCGGAGACGCGAACTGCCAAGACAGCAGCTCCGTGAGCAGCAAACGGCCCAACTTCTGATCGTCCTGCGCGTAGGACCGCCACACCGACTCATCGGCCAGCGCGCGCTCAATGCGCTCCGACGGCACCACTTCCAGGATTCTCGCCGCAAACTCGCGGGTCATCTCGAACGGCGCCGCGACCAAGTTCGGAATATAACGGCCAACCAAACGACCACGATAATCAATGGTCTGCGGCAGCAGCGCATCCAACTTGTCGCGGAACTCCGGCACGCCCTTGCGCAGCACCGACGAATGGAACGGCACGTCAATACCCGGCACCATCATGAACGGCGGCTTGCCACCATATTCGGCGGCACGGCGGGACGCATCCGTCTGCAACGCCTTCAAACCGGCAATCGTGCCCGCCACCGCATACTGCTGGCCGGCAAGGTTGTAGTTCACAATCTCCAGGAACTCACCGCTCGTGCGCGACACTTCGGCAATATATTCCTTGACTTGGGCGTCACCCATGCCGAACTGGTTCGGACGCAACGCGCCCATGCGATAGTTGGAACGGCCCTGCGCGTCACGATCAATAAGATGATGCATGGTCGAACCACGATGGAACACCAGCTCCACCACCGTCTCCAACGGAATGACATCCGCGAACGAGCTCAGCGCATTGTATTCACCCAACGAATGACCCGCGAAATACGCCGGCCACATATCATTGCCGCTCTCACGCAACCGCGCGGTCTGCGCAAACGCCACCGTCGCCAACGCCACCTGCGTGAACTGAGTAAGGTTCAGCAAGCCCTCCGGATGACGATACGTCACACCATGTGCGGTCAGCTCCTTGGGATTGTCACGCACCACGGCAAGAATCGAGAAGCCCAAACGCTCGCGCGTCACCTTATCGGCACGCTCCCACACACTGCGGGCCGCCGCCGACTTGCTGCGCTCATCCAACACCATACCCTGCTGCTGAATGCCCTGGCCGGGGTAGACAAACGCACTCTTCGGCGCGCGCACCACCGCAGTGCCACGCGACACAATCTGCCCATCGATACGGCTGGTAACCTCCAACGTCATGCCGCCGTGACGCACACGGCCGACACGCTCCACGGAAATCTCCACCTTATCGTCCAATTGCACCATGCCGTACATGTTGTACGTCCAGCCGGCAATCTCATAATGAGCGCCCGCCTCATCCGTAGCCTGCACCGCATGCTGCGCCGTCGCCGACAGCCACATGCCATGCACCAGCGGAGCGACCAAACCACTCACCGCCGCACCACGATGCGACGTGTGAATTGGATTGAAATCACCAGAAGTACGCGCAAACGCCGTCATCTCATGCGGCGCGGTCACCGTCACACGACGCAGCAAACGGCGCGGTGTATCCGCCAAGTCAACGCCATCGCCCTGATACGCCAGCCAATTGCCATAATCAGGCGCCTCGGTCGGCAATTCATCGCTATACGCGCGGCCACGAATGGCGAAACGCTCCGTTTCATGCGCCAACACCGTGCCATCCTGCGCGGTATGCTCCACATGAATCGTGACCACACGACCCGACGCGGACTCACGATACTGCTCCGCCCAGCTCGTCAACGCAATGCGCTCGCCAGTATGCGATAGCAGCTCGTCCTCGCTCACCTCCAACGCAATGAGATGATCCAAATGCACGGCATTCAGCAAGCCCTCAATCACCGGGAAGCCGTCAACATACACCGAACCCAACGCCGCATAAATCGCAGGCCACGCCGGACCAACCAACGCATCCGGAGCGATACGAGAAGCCATCAGGCTATGCGGCAGCGCACCACCGGTGGCCGCCTCATGGTCAAAGCCCAGATTGGCCGACAGCGTATACCCGGCATGCGCCTTGCCAAACGGATAACGATCCGTATCCGCATCAGGCTCCACCACCGGCATCGCCGTCAGCTCATCGCCAGTAATCGCCGTATTGCCAATACCGGCCGTAGCCGCCAGCATACGATACACATGCTGCGGCAGGCGCTCGCGGTCAACCACCGGATACAAGCCGGATTCCTTGCCGTTGACCACCAACGGAATCACAATGTCGCGCACGGCATGCTTGGACGCACCACCATCGACGTCACCATCCCAATACGTATCGAGATGAATATCCACATCAAACAGTTCGGCGCCATCGCGCTCGCCGATCTTGACGATCTCGTAAGCGGCATCGCCCTGCTGCGTGCCATACGCCGGGTTGGCCATGGTGTGACCCACCCACGAAATGTTCGGGCTGCGACGGATAAACGCCTCGGCGTCGGCAACCGCGCCCAGCTGGGCGAACACCGTTTCGCTGCGATCATCCGCGCCGACGCGCTCAACCATCGCCTGCTCGAAACGGCCCAGAATATCAGCCACTGGCTCATCCACTGTAGTGATGCCCGCCACCGAAATCGGCCCCGGAATAATACGCACGGAATCCGCGCTGTATCGAGCGTCTTCCGACTGCCACAGCTGGTCCTGTCCCCACCAACGCAGCAAATCATGGTCGATGACCGGCACAAACGGCATCGGCTTGGGGTACTCGCGCACCAACACCGGGAACCACGCCACATCCATCGGCACTACCGTCAGCGTATCAACCTGCGGATAGGCCTGTGCCAACGTGGCGATGGCACCCATCGGATCGTCCTGCACCGCCTGACGATCGGCGAACAGCGACGCAAACTCGCCGCACTCCTGCTCGCGAACACGGGCTTCGATGCGCTGCAGCAAGTGCAGGAAACGATCCGCATACGTGTCATCCGCCCACGGGAACGACAACTCTGCGAAACGCTGCGCCCACTGACGATAGGTCATGCTTGCCAAGTCACCGAAATACGGCTTGGAGGTAGCATTCAGCGCCGCAATGATCTCCTCACGACGCGACTCCAACTCCTCCGGATGCTTCATCACACGCACCAACAGACGACCGCAAGCCGCCGAGGAATTCTCCAACTCGTAAATATCCGCGTGCAAATGGCTCAAACCTGAAGTCACGCCACCCTTGGCCTCGCCGGACGGCACCCACTGCTCGCCAATCGGCGCGAACGGATCGTCATCCTGCGCATCCGCGGCAATACCGGGAGTCTCAACCAACATGCGCTTGACTTCAGGGCTGGTATGCGCTTCCTTGGCAGCCATCACGGCCGTACCCACCAGCACACCGTCCACCGGCATCAGCGGCATGCCATAGGCCTTCGCCCATTCGCCGGTGATGTAGTCGGCACCGCGTTCGGGAGTGCCGATACCGCCGCCGGCAACCACTACCAGATTCGACTGCTCGCGCATCAGCGCATACGTGCTCAGCAGCAAATCATCCAAGGATTCCCACGAATGATGGCCGCCAGCAGCGCCACCCTCAACCTCGACAATGATATTCGCCGGTTCAACCGCCTGCGCGATGCGCACGACCTGGCGAATCTGATCGATCGTACCGGGTTTGAAGCACACGTACGGGAAACCATCGGCGTTCAGCGAGCGCACCAACTGCACCGCTTCGTCCAATTCGGGGATGCCTGCGGACACGACCACGCCGTCGATGGGGGTGCCGCTGGCACGCTTCTTGGGGACGATGCGCTGCGAACCGAATTGCAGGTTCCACAGGTAGCGGTCCATGAACATGGCGTTGAATTCGACGGTGCGGCCTTCTTCCAATTGCTCTTCGAGCAGGGCCACATGCTTGTCGAACACTTCGGCGGTAACCTGGCCGCCTCCTGCAAGTTCGGCCCAATATCCGGCGTTTGCGGCTGCCGCGACGATGTCGGGCTCCACGGTGGTAGGCGTCATGCCGGCCAGTAGCACCGGCGCCTTGCCGGTGAGCTTGCTGAAGGCGGTGAGTACCTTGTCGCCGGCAGCCGTGTGCACGACGCGGGGGGCGAAACGCGACCAATCTTGCAGACGTTCGGGCAACGTATCCATGGTGGACAATGCGGTGCGATCGGCCGCGGTGGAGGCTTCCACCACACCCAGACCGGTGCCCTGCGCCACGGCGGACAGCAACTTGCCGACAGTGAGGCCGGGGCCGAAGTTCATCACCCACAGGGCGCTTGCATCGCTGCCGGCGAGCATGCTGCGCACGCGCCCGGCCCAGTCAACATGGTTGACGAGCACTTCGTCGGCGAGCATGCTGCGCACGCGCCCGGCCCAGTCAACATGGTTGACGAGCACTTCGTCGGCGAGCTGGCGCGCATGGTCGGCGTCCAAACCGCATGCGGTGGCCCACGCAACCGTCTGTTCCACGGCTTCCTGCATCAGCGGGCTGTGGAAGGGCAGCGTCACGTCCAAATATTCCAGCACGGGGTCGAACACACGGCCGCCGCGAATCTTTTCATCGCGCAACTTCTGCTGCTTGACATGCTCCTTGCCGACTTCCACGGCGAACGACGCCAAATCCTGCGGGTAGCCGGACAACACCATATGATTGTCGCTGTTGGTCACTGCGATGGAAATCGGACCGTGGGGGTTGTTTACGCGGGCGATCAATGCCTCGATCTGACGCAGCGTCGCGCCCTTGACGCTCAGCATCGGCGTCGCCTCGCCGAAGCGGGCGTTCAATCCCAGCGCACGAGCCTGACGAGTGCCGGCCACACCAATCAGCGTGGCCAACGCCAGAATGCGATCGATGGCTTCGCCGGCCGCGGCAAACGAGCCAGCCTCTTCGACGGCCTGCGTCATGTGCACGGCAAGAATGCCCTGCGAATGGCCCAGCAATGCCACGGGATGAGCCGACGCAACAGCATAGCCCAGCTGTTCGGCATCCAACAGTGCGCCGAGTTGCGCTAAGGCAATGCCTGGTACCGAAGCAGGAGCGTCCGCCGCCGCACCCAACGAAACGGGATTTGCCTCAAAACCAAACAAATCCACAGGACGTCCCGTGGTTGCCAACACATCGGCGGAGACAGGCGTCAACACCTGCTGCGCATTGCTCATATGCGCACGCAGTGCCTCGCCAACTTCGGGATTGGCCATGGCATCCGCCAGCGCATTCGTCCACGGCGTGGACTGGCCTGCGAAGGCGAGCGCATGCGGTTCGCTGTTGAGTCGGTTCAGGAAGAACTGTGTTTCGCTCATTCGTGGTTCCTTACTTGCTTGTTCTTGTTCCATAAGTCGTTGTGTTATGCGTTTGGCCGCCGTTACAGCGGCTGGTTGCCGTGATGTTTGCCGGTTTTGCGCACGCGGCGCTTGCCTTCGAGGAGCTTCAGCGCGCCGACGATGGTGTCGCGGGTTTGTTCCGGATCGATCATGGCGTCGATCTGACCGGTTTCCAGCGACAGGTTGGCGTTCACCGTGCTTTCCTCATATTCGGCGGTGAGTTTGGCGCGCAATGCTTCCACATCCTTGCCGGTTTCCTTGGCTTTTTGCAATGCCTTGCGATGGATGATGTTCACCGCGCCGCCCGCGCCAAGTACGGCGATCTGACTGGTGGGCCAAGCGAAATTGAAATCGGCTCCGATGGACTTCGACCCCATAACGATGTAGGCGCCGCCGAAAGCCTTGCGCAAAATCACCGTAATCATGGGCACCTGCGCGTTGGCATAGGCGTAGATGACTTTGGCGCCGCGACGGATGATGCCCGCATGCTCCTGATCGGAACCGGGCTTGTATCCGGGTACGTCGACCAGTGTAATCACCGGCAGGTTGAACGCATCGCACAAACGCACGAAACGCGCCACCTTTTCCGAAGAGTCCACGTCGAGAATGCCGGCGCGCACATTCGGCTGGTTGGCGACCACGCCGACTGGATGACCCTCGATGCAAGCGAATCCGACGACAGCCGAAGCGGCGAACAATTCCTGCACCTGCACGAACTCGCCGTAATCCACGATGCAGCGAATCACTTCCAGTACGTCATACGGCTGACGGTCATTGTCGGGAACGATGCTCGCCAAACGCTTGGCCACGTCACGTTCGGCACGGGTCGCGGCATACGCGTACGTCGGCGGCTGGCTATTGCTATTGGACGGCAGATAGGCCAGCACGGTTCGCGCATAGTCGATGGCGTCGGACTCATCCTCGCCCAAGTAATGCGCCACACCAGACGTGGTGTTATGCACCGCGCCGCCACCAAGGTCATCCATGCTGATGGTTTCACCGGTGGCAGCTTTCACCACATCCGGGCCGGTGACAAACATGTTGGAATGTTCTCGAGTCATGATGATCAGATCAGTCAGCGCCGGGCAATACACCGCACCACCTGCGCAAGGTCCGAGGATCAGGGAAATCTGCGGAATGAATCCACTGGCCTCGCAAGTCTTCTTGAAAATACGACCATATTGCGTCAGCGCCGCCACACCTTCTTGGATACGAGCGCCGCCGGAATCGATCAATGCGACCACGGGTACCTGCATATCCATCGCCATGTCGATCAGATGGCAGATTTTCTCACCTTCGGCATGCCCCAATGTGCCGCCGTTCACGGAAAAATCCTGGGCATACACGCCGACTTTGCGCCCCAATACTTCGCCGAATCCGGTAATCACCGCGGCACCGGCAGCGCCACCATTGATGTCGCCGCCGCAAAAACGACCGACTTCGGTAAACGTACCAGTGTCAAGCAACAAATCCAGACGCTCGCGCGCCGTGTTCTTGCCCTTGGCATGCTGACGGGAACGGGCACGTTCCTCCGCCTCGCCAGCCAGTTGCGCGGCACGGGCCACGGCGGCGCGTACCGGCTGACGTTCCAACGTCGCCGTTTCACTCATGGCTACCTCCCGCCTGTACATCAAGCGTCACCAACGTTTCACCGGCTTCCACGCCTGCCGCCGGAGCAACGAAAATCTTGGTGACCGTGCCGCCCGCGGGCGCATACACGTAGTTCTCCATCTTCATGGATTCGAGCACCACCAGCAGATCTCCCTTGGCAACCGTCTGGCCTTCGGCGACATTAATACGCGTCACCACCGCCTGCATGGGCGCGGCGATCACACCGGAACGCCCCTCATCGTTCTTCGGCGCGGCATCAACCTGGTGCAACCCCTGGCCACGCAGCGGCTGCGTGGGACGCTTCACACCACGGGCCTTGGCAGAACCCGTGAGATTCTCCACAATATCCATCGGCACCGTGAGCTTGACGCGACGATCGTTGACTTCGATGACGAAAGTTTCACTCGGCGTGGCCTGCGGTTGCTCGGCCGCGCCATTCGCGGTAAGCGACGCCGGCTGTCCTGCGCGTTCGGATTCCGCCGGACGATTCAGATACGTACGTTCCAACCACTTCGTGCTCACATCAAACGGATGACCATGTTCGGCCGTAAACGCCTCATCACGGAAAATCTCCTCGAACAAGCTCGTCGGCGTCGGCACTCCTTCGATACGTAGCTCGCGCAAGGCACGACGCACACGGGCCACCGCCGTCAGACGATCCTGCGCGGTCACAATGAGCTTCCCCATCATGGAATCGAATTTCGGCGATACCGTATCACCCTCCTGCACACCGGAATCCACACGGATACCTGGGCCGGAAGGCCAATGCACGGCCGTCAACGTCCCCGAACTGGGGGCCAGGTTGGTGGCCGGGTCCTCGCATGTAATGCGCAGTTCAAAACTGTGTCCGCGTGTAGGCGGATCCACCGTCAGCTCTCCTCCGGAAGCGATGGTGAGCTGTTCGCGCACCAAATCCAAGCCACACACTTCCTCGCTCACCGTATGCTCCACCTGCAGGCGCGGATTGACCTCAAGGAAATATACCTTCTGCTGGGGCGTCACCATGAACTCGCAGGTACCTAGTCCCACATAATCCACCGCTTCAAACAAATTGCGCGAATACTGGTCCAGCTGACGCTGCACGTCCTCGCTCAAATACGGTGCAGGCGCTTCCTCCACCAGCTTCTGGTTACGGCGCTGCACCGTACAATCACGCGTCGAATACACGGTGAAATTGCCATGACTGTCACGTCCGCACTGGGTTTCCACATGACGGGCCTTGTCTACAAAACGTTCGATGAAGTAATTCTTCAAATCGCCGCCCTGTAACGAATCATGGCTCATATAGAAGCTGCGCAGCTCATCATCGTCGTGCACGATGGTGATGCCGCGGCCGCCACCACCATCCGTGCGCTTCATCATAATCGGATACCCATGCGTATGCGCGAAATCGTACAGCGCGCGGATATCGCCCACCGGGTCACTGATGCCGGGGACAGGTGGCACCTTCGCACTGCGGGCCACACGACGTGCGGTAATCTTATCGCCCAAATCCTCCAATGCCGTCGGCGAGGGACCTACCCAAATGCCGCCAGCCTGCGCGACCTTGCTCGCAAACGACGGCACCTCGGACAGAAAGCCATATCCAGGATGCACGGCATTCGCACCGCTGCGTTTCATAATGTCGATAAGCAGATCTTCGTTCAGATACGTGTCCTTGTAAGTGTCGCCGGACAACAGGTAGGCTTCGTCCGCCATCGTGACATACTGCGACTCACGATCCTGCTCGGCATACACCGCCACAGTGGCGATGCCCATTTCCTGCGCGGTGCGCACCACGCGCAAGGCAATTTCGCCGCGGTTGGCCACCAACAGCTTGCTGACAGAGTTATTCATGCTGTCAAGATACCCAAAAATGGCACATCACGCCGACCAACGAACCTACAAAGTTACGTTCGGGGTTTTGTGCGATTCCACCAAACACCCACAAATCGGCGATCGTAGACAAACACCAGCTCCAGATTTTGTGCATTTCGGCAAATATGCCACTTCTGCATGGTATTTATCATGGACAACACCAACACGAGGCCATCCCGGCAATCCGCCGCATATCCCGCCTCGCCGTTTGTAAAGGAGACCCCATGAATACTCGTTCGCTGAGTACGGTCGATACCAAACACCGCCGTATGTTCATCAGTGCCGGTCAAACACTGCTGTTCACCGCATTGCTCTGCATCGCGACCATGGCAGGCGCCCTGCCGATCCCCGGCACGCCCGTTCCCATCACCTTGCAAACCGGCGTGCTCATGCTCGCCGCGCTCATGCTCACCTGGCGACAAGCCACCGCAGCAGTACTCGGATACCTCGCCTTGGGCGCATGTGGATTACCCGTATTCGCCGGAGGTATGAGCACCGCAGCATTGGTTGGTCCAAGTGCGGGCTTCCTGTTCAGCTTCGTTCCGGCAGTTGCCGTCACTGCACTACTCAAGGGTGACGCCAACCTTGACTCACCTTCCCGCGCCATCCGCACAGCCGCACGCTATTTCCTGGCGTCACTGATCGGCTGCGTCGGCCTCGTCTATCTTATCGGCATCCTGGTGCAGTCCGCCATTACCACCGTACCGCTCGGCACCATCGCCGTGGCCTCCACCGGTTTCATCATCGGCGACCTCATTAAGGCAGCCGTAGCGTCGCTGGTCGCCACCGGCCTGGCACGACTGCGCTAACGCACAGCACATATATCGCATATCAGTGGGGCGCGGCCGAAACAGCCGCGCCCCACTGATATCGCCCTGAATACACATTCTTCAGACATTCATGCCCACGGCAGAACTCCGACATCGCCAGTGCTTATTACATGCTCAACCTGTTGGTCGTCAATCACGACCAACGCGGCAGCATCGTCAAGAGCGCGAGCCAATCCGCGCACATGCGAACCATCCGGCAACGCCACATCGACACGGCGACCTATCGTCCAGCACATTGCCCGAGTCCGTTCGCCAATCGAAGCGACGGCAGCATCAGGCGACTCGACCAATGCCCGCACACACTCACCCGATAAGACCACCATACGAGCGACCACCATATCACGCAACTCATTGAACGGCGGCAACGGACCACGATGCAGTTGCAGCGACGTCGACTCCGTCGTCGGCAACGCATCCGCCGGCATCAACACATTCAGTCCCACGCCGAACACCACAGCAACCATATCGCCGCCCTCATCCTCGGCAACGGCAGTCCGTTTCGCGGCATACCCATACGGCAATGCCACCACCTGCGACAATATGCCGCCCATTTTCAAGCCATGGCAATAGATGTCGTTGGGCCATTTAATCAGCAAATCGCAATCCTCACGATACGGCTTCGCACCGCACTCCTCCAACGTAGCGGCAATGGCCTGCACCACCGACAACCCCACGCCCATCTGCAGCCATCCGCGCAAGCAATCGTCATCCACTAGCGAGCGCGGGACCACCGTCACCAGCGAACACATCAGCGATTCGCCCCGACGATTCACCCAAGTACGTCCCAAACGGCCGTGTCCAGCGTCCTGCATGTCGGCGCCGATCACCATCATGCGACCGTCGAGCAATCCGGACGGCAAGCTTTCGCCCAACACCATGCGTTGCGCAAACGCATTCGTGGAATCAGTGCAATCCAACCACTCCACATGCGCGGCAGCCGCCTGTGTGCGCGGCATATAAGGTGGACAATATTGCATATCTGTCATGTCTTCAACTCTACCCCGACCACCCGGCATATGCGGCATAGCCTCCGTCCATTTTCCGTACTGAGACACCGCCCAACATGCCTGCGGACGAGCCTGATGTCTCCAGCCGACGTTCAACCTCCCACGCTACAATGAGCTTTCATGACTGACGGCAATACAACGCACTCCACCACGGCATTGGACACCATCGGCACCGTGTCCCGGTGGACACTTGCGGTGTTGGCATGCCTGTGGCTGGCTTTATGCACCGCTGTCGGACCGTTGTATTGGTCCGACTCCTCTATTGCCGACGCCACTTGGGCCAACGTGGCGTATGGCGTCATATCGTTCCTCGCCTACGGTTCGATAGTCATACTCTTGGTGCGTATCGGGCAAGGCACACGACCCATTAGCCGTGCGTATGACCTTATAGCCACCATGGTTGCATGCCGTCGTCATCGTTCCCGCACATCGGCGAACATATCCATTGAAAGCCGTCGCCACACCACCATGGTGATGCAGAAGCTAGGCCGGGCAATGCACAGCATTCCTCGCTATCTCCGTCGCTTTTGGCGGGCGACCGCACGCGCACTGCCCCAGCTTACCGACCGCCGTTGGAAAATCGCACTTATCCTCTTCATTGGCTGGCTATGGGTTCCCCTTACATTAGTCAGCGCATTCGGCGCCGACGTACGTTCGCAAATCCGCGAATTCAGCTGGGCATGGAACCAGTGGACCGGTATCACCGAGCCATATATCGGGTTCTTTTCGTTTGTTCCCATGGACATTTACCCTACGGCGCATTATCTATGGCCCGATTCGCCCACATTCCTCACCGACCAGCATAATATCGCGCTCACCGTATGCTACGGTGCGGTTGCCGCCGCCTCCCGGTATTTCACCGGTTCCAATGACGCAGGCATTGCACTGCTCTCGGCCACGCAATGGGCCTTTGCCATTGCGTGCTGCACCGCAACCATGCATCGTTTCCTTAACCTGCCTTGGAGACAGCCCAAGTTACGCGCACGTGATTGGACGCACCCGGAACGCAACGCCCTGATGAACGCCATCGACTGGACACACCCCGAACGCGGCATGCACCGCGTGCGTCCGTCCTATGAATCCGGTCCTATAGCCCGCCTTATTCTGCTGGTGTTCTTCCTGTGTTGCCCGCTGGTACTGTTTTCCACGATTTCCCTCACCAAATCGCCGCTGTTTGCCTTTGCATTCCTCTGGTGGTTCGGCCTCTGTTACGAATTGCACGACACACGCGCCCAAGCCGAGCCTGGAAACCGGTCACGACGCGTACATGCCCACACCATCGCCGCTATGATTACAGCCTGCATAATAATGATGATCTCCGCCAAATATGGCTGGATTATCCTCGCCGCACAATGGGTGCTGTTTATGCTGGCCGACCATGGTCGCTGGCGCACGTATGCAGTGGCGGTACTGCTGCCTATTGTGGTGCTGCATGGCGGATTGCAAGTCCTTACCTCAACGGGATTGGTCATCAGCGGAGACCCCATCGAAAGTCGCGGTGTGCAACTGCAGCAAATCGCCCGCGTCGCCAAACTGCGTCCGGATGGCATTGATGCCACCGCCCGTCAAGAGCTTGAGCCTATCTTCAACTTGGACCAAATGGCGCAAGCCTACTTCCGACAAGACGCTGATCCCGTAAAATCCTCAGGCATCCAGTCCAAGAAGGTCAGTTATAAATGGCGGTCGGTCACCGCAGAAGATATGGAACACTTCAACGATGCCTGGCTGCGCATTGTCAAGGACAATCCAGTTATTGCCTTTGATGCTTTCCTCGCCAAGTGTTTTGGTTATTTCAACGTTACCGACAACCCCTACGTATCCATGGACTACTATGTTTCCAGTGACTACGTGCAAAAATCCTCCACTTGGATTCGCTATTGGTGCCATGACTGGCGGCAATGGGTAGCCGATACCGCCCGCTGGTGGAGCCGTATTCCAGTGCTTGGCTGGCTGCAACACGGTAACCTGTACGTGACGCTTACGCTGCTGGTTGGCGCTGCGGAAGTGATTTTGCGCCGCTGGCGCACCTTGGCTTGGCATCTTCCCCTGCTACTGCTAATGGGCGTGATGATTACCGCGCCTGCCAATAATTTTGAACGGCATATGCTGCCCATCTCATTCTGTTTCGGATTCCTGATGCTGCTGTTTCTTCGTGAATCACGCCGCCACGCGGTATCATGCAAAGAGAGCAACGAGTAGGTGATGACATGAAGCTTATAGATCATGATGGCGATGTGCTCGCACTCATGCAGTCGGCATATCAAGCTGCCTGCCAGCATGCTTCTGACGATGAACGCTTCACACATGATGACCCATCCCAAGCGGTTCGTGAGCTGTGGCAAGCCATGACCTTCGAGGCCTTGGCGCACGGCTTGCACGACGAACGAGCCGCCTCCCTATTGCGCACCTGTGGATACAGTGATGACACCGCAATGTTTGCCATTGCAGGAACGCCCAAGGATAGTTTTGCCGCAACTCGTACTGGCCTACGCGCTATGGTGCGCGACTTGGGCGGTAAGTCCTGCCTGGTTGGACAGCACGGCGCATGGTGTGTGGCGGCCATCCCCATGCAGGCGGCGGTTACTCCCGAAGTCGCCTGTGCCACTAGTCTTCCGCTGTTTGCCGAAGACAATCCGGTATGTTTATGCTCGGCACGCCGAGGAGTACTCGGCGCTGCGCAAGTCATACAAGCCGTCGTTATGGCACTTCGGGCCGCATCGTCCGTCCCCAATCTGCCACGTCCCATGCGTGCCGATGACGTGTTGCCGGAACGTGCCTTGCTGGGCGACCCGCTCGCGCGCGAGGATTTGTATCATCAGGTGTATGCTTCGCTCCACGGCGAAGGCAACGATGACGCGGCACTCACGACGGTTGCCACGTTCCTCAGTTCCGGTAGTTCGCTGGAGCTCACCGCCAAAACACTGAATGTGCATCCCAACACGGTACGGTATCGGTTGAAAAAAGCCGCGGAAAGCACCGGATGGGATGCTACCGCTCCCCGCGAAGCGTACGTGCTGCAGACTGCCATTGCCATCGGACGCATGATGGACGCCGAACAAGCGTGATTGCTTATCTGTGAAGGATGCAGAACAAATAACGCATGCCCACGATTCGACATGCAGCTCTGACATATGTAAGAACCCCGCTTCTCTGCACGGAGAGCGGGGTTCTTACTATCGCCTCAACCGCATTAGCGGTATGCGCGACTCAGACCAGAGTGGCGATATCCACCGGAATGCCGGGGTTCATCGTCGACGTGATGGTCGCCTTGGTCAGGTAACGACCCTTGACGGTCGTCGGCTTAAGACGCTTGACTTCGTCGGCAACAGCCTTGAAGTTCTCATCCAGCGCGTTCTCGTCGAAGGAGAGCTTACCGATGAGGAAGCTCAGGTTGCCGTGACGATCCACACGGAACTCGATCTTACCGCCCTTGATGTCGGCAACGGCCTTGGCCACATCCATGGTCACGGTGCCGGTCTTGGGGTTCGGCATCAAGCCACGCGGACCGAGTACACGACCCAGGCGGCCGACCTTGCCCATCATATCGGGCGTAGCCACGACGGCATCGAAGTCAAGGAAGCCACCGGCGACCTTCTCGATCAGCTCGTCATCGCCAACGATATCGGCGCCAGCTTCGGTAGCGGCGGTAGCCTGCGGGCCACGAGCGAACACGAGGACCTTGGCGGTCTTACCGGTGCCGTGGGGCAGGTTCACGGTGCCGCGAACCAGCTGATCGGCCTTGCGCGGATCAACGTTCAAACGGTACACCACCTCGACCGTCTGGTCGAAGTTGTAGGCCGGCATGCTCTTGAGCAACGCAATGGCTTCGGCGGAGGTGTACAGGTTATTGCGGTCAATCTTCTCGGCCGCTTCACGGTACTTCTTGGAATGCTTAACCATGAGTCCTTCTCCTCTCAGTCGGTGACCGTAATACCCATCGAACGGGCGGTACCCTCGATGATCTTCATGCCGGCTTCGACGTCACGGGCGGACAAATCAGGCATCTTGATCTCGGCGATCTCGCGCACCTGAGCCTTGGTGACGGAACCAACCTTGTGGGTCAGCGGGTTTTCGGTACCCTTCTGAATGCCAGCGGCCTTCTTCAGCAGCGCTGCAGCCGGCGGGGTCTTCAGAATGAAGGTGAAGGAACGATCCTCGTAAACGGTAATCTCAACAGGGACGATCGAGCCCATCTTGTCCTGCGTGGCGGCATTGTACGCCTTGCAGAAGTCCATGATGTTCACGCCGTGCGAACCCAGAGCAGGGCCCAGCGGCGGCGCCGGATTGGCCTTGCCGGCCTCGATCTCAAGCTTAATCAGTGCTGAGACTTTCTTCTTAGGAGCCATTATATGGTTCTTCTTTCTATGAAGCGGTAATAACGGTCGCCGGCGAAACGCATGCGTTTCGCGGTCTCCTCCCGCAACTGGTATTGCTGTGCTGTGCTAGCGGGCAAGCCCTCCAGACACAAGCCTGCCCATTATGTCATGGCAGTATGACAAATGCACCGGTTGCATACCTTTCGTTATATGAGTCGCAGCAGCCCCTGCATATCGCCGTACCCATATGCAACAAGGGCGATTCTCCTCTGCAGAGAATCGCCCTTGCATCTGGGATAACTCCCATAAATACTGTGTTACGCCAAACGTTCCACCTGGTCGAAACCAAGCTCAACCGGCGTATCGCGTCCGAAAATCGACACCAGCACCGTCAGCTTCTGCGTGGTCGGCTCGATATCCGATACCACAGCAGGCATTGTGGCAAACGGGCCTTCGGTAACCGTGACCTGATCGCCGATGGCGTAGGAGATTTCCACGGTACGCTTCTTGGCAGCGGCAGGCTTGTCGCCAGCATTCTTCAAAGCTTCCGAAGCAATCATCGGCGCCATCATGGCCACAACTTCCTTGCGGCTCAACGGCGCAGGCTCCTTGGTCGGGCCAACAAAGCCGGTAACGCCTTCAGTCTCGCGCACAATACGGCGGGCATTCTCATCCGGGTACATACGAATCAGTACATAGCCGGGCACGCGAACGCGGGTAATAACCTTCTTACCCTTTTCCGTATGCTTCTCGACCTCTTCCATGGGCACCTCGACTTGGAAAATCACATCTTCCAGACCGAAGCTCGCCACACGGGACTCGATGTTGGTCTTCACACGCTTCTCATAACCGGAATAGGTATGCAGCACATACCACTTGCCCTCCAGCGTGCGCAAACTCTTCGAGAACTGCTCAATCGCAGCAGCTCCGGCATCCAAGTCGTCGTCAGCCTGCTCAACCAGTTCAGTCTCAGATTCTTGCTCAACAGGTTCCTGAGACGTCGTCTCGGTCACAAGCTGCTCGTCTGCGGACTCGTGAGCCACCGGCTCGTCCACGACGGACGCATCTGCGGCAACGTCGGGGAGCGCGTCGAGATTTTCCAAATTCACTTCGTCAGTCATGCACATTCACCTTATGGTTTGGTATCAGCCGAACACCCACAGCACTAGCTTGCCCAGGCCGAAGTCCATGGCTGTGACCACTGCCATGAGCAGCAGCACAAACACGAACACTGCAAAAGACCAGCCCAACAATTCCTTACCGGTGGGGGCAACGACCTTACGCAGCTCGTCGATAATCTGCTTGATGAACAAGCCAATGCGCATAAAGACATTGGGCTTCTTGGGCTGATCAGACTTCTTAGCCATTTTCCCGTCCTTCGCATGAGCTGAGTGTTGCTAACTTGGCAGGGACGGCGGGACTCGAACCCACAACCTACGGTTTTGGAGACCGTTGCGCTACCAATTGCGCCACATCCCTAGGTGAACTCTGCCCATGCTACACATAGCCTTGGAACTTGTGTAGCCTGCGGCAAAACCGCCAAAAAGTTATATTAGCGAACAACACAGGACATTACCAATGAAACCCTCACAAGTCCAACGATTGCAAGGGTTCACACGGCATGTCGGATTGACCGAGCAGCGTCGTCTTACTTACCGGCGACACACGCGGCGAAACGGCGCATACCCTCAGCCAACTGATCGTCAGCTAAGGCACACGAGAATCGCAGATATCCCGGCGCACCAAACGCCTCACCTGGAACGGCGGCAATATGAGCCTCTTCCAGCAACAACGCCGCAAGTTCGCTCGACGTACTCGCCTGATGGCCTTGCGTACCCAACGGCCGATGCAACAATCCACGCACGTCAGCGAACGCATAGAACGCGCCGTTCGGCATAGGGCACCACACCCCATCGATAGCATTCAAGGCTTCGACAATCGCGCGACGCCGCGCATCAAATGCATCACGCATCCGCACCACGTCATCCAACGGCCCCGCAACCGCAGCCAACGCCGCCTGCTGCGCGATATTCGACACATTGGAGGTCATATGCCCCTGCAACTTCACCGCCGCCTGGGCCACTGGCTCAGGCGCCACCATCCAGCCCACGCGCCAACCGGTCATGGCATAGGTCTTCGCCACGCCGTTGAGCACCAGCAGCTGATCGCGCACTTGCGGCACCACCGCACCAACATAACTGGTCAGCGCACCGTCGTAATGCAAATGTTCGTAAATCTCATCGGAAATCACCCACACGTGATGTTCCACCGCCCATTCACCCAACGCACGAATGGTATCCTCGCTCCAAATCGCGCCAGTGGGATTGGACGGCGACGTAATAATCAACGCCTTCGTGCGAGGGGTACGCGCCGCTTCAATAGCTTCAATATCAGGCTCAAATCCGCGCTCGGCACCGGCAAACACCGTCACCGGCACGCCACCCGCCAACTTCACTGCCTCCGGGTAGCTCGTCCAATACGGCGCGGGGATAATCACTTCGTCGCCATCATTGAGCAGAATCTGGCATGCCTCATACACCGCCTGCTTGCCGCCATTGGTCACCACCACCTGCTGGGCGCTGACCTCATAGCCGGAATCACGCAAGGTTTTGCAGGCAATGGCCTCACGTAGCTGCGGCAAACCGGCCGTCGGAGTATAGCGATAATTCGCCGGGTCCATCACGGCTTCGCTGGCCGCTCGAACAATCGGGGCGGGCGTAGCAAAATCAGGCTCGCCCGCAGCAAAACCGATCACATCGACGCCAGCGGCCTTCATGGCCTTGGCTTTGGAATCCACCGCCAACGTTGCGCTTGGCGCCACACGATCGATACGTTCACTTACTGTCTGCCAAGGAGCCATAGTCATGATGCCCACTGTAGGACCCGCCCCCGTCATTGCCGACTGACAGAACCTTCTCAACAGGATGAGAACCATCCGCACCCCGTCCGACACACGGAGAACGACAATCCATCCCATTACGCCCGACACGCCGCTTGATGCCATCAGCTACACCGAGCAGCCGCGGTAAACAGCCGTATCAAGCGGCATGACTACGTTACAGCACCACCAGATTGTCGCGGTGTACCAGCGGATGCGCGTAATCCTCGCCCAAGCCGGCATGCAGGGCATCGGTGGTTTGTCCCAGCATTGGAGGCAATTCCTCGGCATCATATGCCGACAATCCCTTCGCCACACGGATGCCATGCTCATCGACGATCCACACGGGGTCATGCGCGGCAAACGAACCGCGTACCGCAACCACCCCAGCCGCCAGCAGACTTGCTCGCCCTCCGCGGATCGCACGGGCCGCGCCTTCGTCAACCACCAATTCGCCGCGCGGTTCAGCGGCAAAACCAATCCACAACCGGCGCGAGGTACCACGATGCTTCAACGGCGCAAATGCCGTGCCCACAACGTCTCCCATCAGCGCGGGACCAGCATTCGCCGCACTGGTCAACACCGCAGGGATACCCGAAATAGCCGCCACTCGCGCCGCCTCAAGCTTGGTAACCATACCACCCGTACCCACAGCCGAGCCGCTGCCGGATACTTCGACATCACCCAAGGCATCCACCACATCCTCCACGAATGCGATGCGATGCGCTCCCGGATGCGACGGCGGCGCGGTATACAACGCATCCACATCGGTGAGCAGCACCAACGCATCGGCACGCACGATATTCGCCACCAATGCGGAGAGCCGGTCATTGTCACCGAAACGAATCTCATTGCTGGCCAAAGCGTCGTTCTCGTTGACAATAGGCACTACCCCCAAATCCAACAGCCGCTCCAACGTGCGCTGCGCATTACGGTATTGCGCCGCGTTGATGGTGTCCTGCGCCGTAATCAGCAGCTGTCCGACACGCACACCATAGCGCGCGAACGCCATTTCATACTGCGCCATGAGCAACCCCTGCCCCACGGAGGCGGCGGCCTGCTGGGTCGCCACATCCTGCGGACGGGCATCAAAACCCAACGGACCGAATCCGGCGGCAATGGCACCGGACGACACCATCACCACACGGCAGCCCATACGCACCGCATGCGCCACCGCGCACACCACGCCATGCAACTTATCGGCATCCAAATGTCCCGATGGCTGGGTCAGCGAGCTCGAACCGATTTTGACCACTACCGTGCGGGCAGCGCCTATCGCGCGGCGCACCTGCTCATGCGACATGGGGCAAGCCAACGGCAACGCCATGATTACTCGCTTTCGTCCTCACCACGGCCGAACAGGCTGGTATGGTCATGCGGATCGTCGTTCACACTTGGATCGGCCCAGTGGCCCGCCAACCGTTCTGCCATCATGGCCTCACGCACCGCCTGACGCGCGTCCATCATCTCATGGTACTGGCGGCGACGCTCCGCATTGGTACGACGGCGAGCCCGCGTATCCTGCTCCTGCAAACGCAAATCCTTGCCGCGAGCACCCAACTGCGCACCATCCAACATTTCCGCACCGGCGGCAATCGTCGGATCCCAGTCGAAGGCCACGGCACGATCGCCCACACCGATATGCACTTCGTCACCCGGCTTGGCGCCACGGCGGCGCAAACCATCCTCAACACCCAACTTGGCCAAACGGTCGGCCAGATACCCGACGGCCTCATCATTGTCAAAGTTCGTCTGCCTCACCCAACGTTCCGGCTTGGCACCCGTTACGGTAAACCAGTAGTCGCCATTGCCGTTCTCTTCGCGCACAATGCTGAATTCCTCAGCCCCCTTGCCGCCCGTACGACGACGCTGCTCCAACGGCTTGATAACCACGCGCTCCTCTTCCTGAGCTTGTTCGCGGCTAGCCACCTCACGACGCATCTCATCAACCATACCAGCCAAGGCAAAGCCCAGTTCCTTCAACCCGACATGCGAAGCGGTCGATACCACGAATACGCGCATGCCCATGCTCTCGAACTCCGGGCGTACGAACTCGGCAAGCTCTTGCGCCTCCGGCACATCCACCTTGTTTAAAATCACGATGCGCGGACGTTCCGGAATTGGAATCGCCCCCAACGGCAACTCCAAATCGGCGGCATACTGCGCCAACTCACGCTCCAAGGCATGATAGTCACTGACCGGATCGCGGTCAGGCTCCAACGTCGCGCAATCGATGACATGTGCGATGATCTCCGTGCGTTCGATATGACGCAAAAACTCCAGCCCCAAGCCCTTACCCTGAGAGGCTCCTGGAATCAAACCCGGCACGTCCGCAATGGTGTAACGGCTGTCACCCGCCATCACCACGCCAAGATTCGGTACCAGCGTCGTGAACGGATAATCCGCAATCTTCGGTTTGGCCGAGCTCATGGCGGCAATCAAACTTGACTTACCAGCCGAAGGAAACCCTACCAGTGCCACGTCGGCAATGGATTTCAATTCCAAGACCACATCACGTTCTTCGCCCGGCTCACCCAGCAATGCAAAGCCTGGCGCTCGACGCGTTTTATTCGCCAGTGCCGCATTGCCCAACCCACCGGCACCACCGGCAGCAGCCACAAAGCGATCGCCTTCATGACGCAGATCCGCCAGCTGCTCGCCGGGATGCTTCGGCTTGCCTTGGGCACCCTTGGCCTCGAAAATCACCGTGCCCACCGGCACCGGCAATAGCAGATCATCACCCTGCGAACCATCCTTGGTGTCACCCAGACCCATCGTGCCGTTGCCCGCGTTGCGATGCGGCATAAAACGATAGTCAAGCAGGCTGTTGGCGTTACGATCCGCTACAAAAATCACCGAACCGCCATTACCACCGTTACCGCCATTGGGACCAGCCAGCGGCTTGTACTTCTCTCGACGAATCCCTGCGGAACCGTTGCCGCCGTCGCCGCCCTTGACATGAACGGTCACCCTATCCACAAAATCACTCATAGTGTCCCACTCTACCCATTGCCCCCGTATGTTCGTCAGGCAAACCTATCATTCGCACGCCACCGCCATACTTAACTCATCTATCTGCAGTACGGTAGCAAGCCAACCGGAAAATCCCTCGCCGCACGGTTTGCCGCATAGACATAAGAAAAGCCGCGTCCATAATGGGCGCGGCTTATTACGTATCTACCGGCAGTGATCAGGCGGTCACCACATCGACGACCTTGCGGTCACGGCGAACGCCAAACTTCACGTTGCCGTCGGTCAGCGCGAACAAGGTGTGATCCTTGCCCATGCCGACGTTCTCGCCGGGGTGGAAGGCGGTGCCGCGCTGACGAACGATGATGTTGCCAGCCACCACTGCCTCGCCGCCGAACTTCTTCACACCAAGGTACTGAGGCTTTGAATCGCGACCGTTGCGCGAGCTGGAAGCGCCCTTCTTATGTGCCATGTCTGTTCCTTTCGGTCCTTAACGCCAATCCTCGAATCAGGCGATCGCCGTGATCTTCACGAGGGTCAGCGGCTGGCGATGGCCCTTGCGACGCGCAACGCCGGTCTTGTTCTTAAACTTCTGAATGTTAATCTTCGGACCCTTCGCCTCGTCGTTGATGACTTCGGCCTTCACCGACATCTTGGCGAGATCCTTGGTGCCGAGGACAACCTTGGCACCGTCGACAACGAGGGCAACCGGGAACTCCACGGTGTCGCCCTTCTTGGCATCGAGACGGTTGACGAGAATCACGTCACCGACCTCGACCTTCTCCTGATGGCCGCCGGCCTTCACAATCGCGTACATAATCCGTTCCTTGCTGTGTTGGAAAGCTTACTGTCCGGCACGTTTCGAGCCTCGCGGCCAGACACCAGCTATCTAAATTACACTGACCCATGTACTAACGCAAGTCCAATAGGTTAATGCGTGTCAACAGGCGGCGGCACGCCGTATCATCACGCGCACCGCCGCCAGCCGTCACTTCTCGCTATGCTCGTCGTGCTCCTCGTGCGACTCGTCCGAAACCTCCACGGCGCGCGCATCATCATCGTCGGAAGCGCCGGATTCCTCAAGCTCCGCCGAGTTCGCCGCCACTGCCGCCGCCGCAATCTGGGCAAGCTTGGCCCGCACATCAGGAGACGAGCCCTTGGGAGACTGCACATCGGTGCCATGCCCATGCTTGTTCGTCTTAATGAACGGATCGCCGCCCTTCAACGCGTACGGATCGTCGAAGTCAGCAGACACCGTTGGCTCATCATGCACGATGAACCCACGGCCCTTACACGTCGGACACTCTTCGGAGAATGCCTCGACCAGGCCTTGTCCAATGCGCTTGCGCGTCATCTGCACCAAGCCCAACGAGGTTACCTCGGCCACCTGATGCTTCGTACGGTCGCGCGCCAAGCATTCCACCAAGCGACGCAGGACCAGATCACGGTTCGCCGGCATCACCATGTCAACAAAATCAATCATGACCATGCCACCGATATCGCGCAAACGCAGCTGGCGGGCAATCTCCTCGGCAGCTTCCAAATTGCAGCGCGTCACCGTTTCTTCCAACGACTTGCCCTTGCCGATGAAACGACCGGTATTGACATCAATCGTCGTCATGGCTTCGGTACGGTCGACCACAATCGAACCGCCGGACGGCAAGTACACCTGCCGTTCCATCCCCTTGCGCAGTTGGCTATCGATCTGCCACTTGTCGAACACATCCTTGCCGCCATGTTCGCCAGGCTCCCAACGCTCCAACTTATCGCGCAAATCAGGCGCCATCGTATCAAGGTACTCCTCGATACGCCCGTACACCTGCTCGCCTTCGACAATCATCTTGCTGAAATCGTCGTTGAAAATGTCGCGCACCACACGAATGGCGACATCCGGCTCGCCCTGCAGCAGCTTGGGACGGCGGCCATGCAGGAATTCCTCACGCTTGTCACTAATGCGCTCCCACTGGCGAACCAGGCTCTCCAAATCCTTGACAATCGCCTCTTCCGAAGCGCCTTCGGCAGCCGTGCGGATAATCACGCCCATATCCTTCGGCGCAATCTTCGACACAATCGACTTCAAGCGAGAGCGTTCCCGGTCGCTCAACTTGCGGCTGACACCCGTCATGCCACCGGACGGCACCAGCACCAGGAAACGCCCAGCCAACGTCACCTGACTGGTCAAACGCGCGCCCTTATGCCCAATGGGATCCTTGGTGACCTGCACCAGCACCGGGTCGCCCGACTTGAACGCCAGCTCGATACGACGGGGCTGTCCCTCCAGGCGTGTGGTGTCCCAATTGACTTCGCCGGCATACAGCACGCCGTTGCGGGCCTGTCCAATATCCACAAACGCCGCTTCCATACTCGGCAGCACGTTCTGCACACGACCAAGGTAGACATTGCCAACGGTAGCGACTTCCTGAATATCGGATACGTAATGCTCCACCAGCACGTTGTCTTCGATAACGGAAATTTGCGTGTGGCGGCCACGCTCGCGTACCACCATCAACCGTTCAACATGTTCGCGGCGCGCCAGGAAATCCTGTTCCATAATCTGGCTCTGGCGACTGCGCTCACGACGATTGTCGCGGCGACGCTGCTTCTTAGCCTCCAAACGAGTGGAGCCCTCCACATCGGTGATTTCATCGATGTACTGCTGCTTGCGCGAACGACGAACCGTCATCTCCTCCACCGGTTCATCGCCACCCTTGCTACGCCGCCGGCGACGACGACGCGTAACCGTCGAATCCTCGTCATCTTCGTCTACGCTGCTGCGACGCTCGCGCGGCGAATCATCCGACACCTGCTGCTCATCACGCTCCGCACGGGAACGGCGACGACGGCGCGTACGCGTGGACTGCTCCTCGTCCGCATTATCCTCCCCATCCTCCTCACGAATCGGCGTGTAGGTGATGTCATCAAGCTCAAGATCTTCCTCGATCTGCTCAACCTCAGCGGCCGCACGGCGTTCCTGAGCATTAAGCCTGCGTGAACGGCGAGACTGCCGATCCTGCGCATCATCGAAACTCACCAACGTTTCCAACGACACCTCAGATTCGCGCCCGACGGCCATGTCATCGGTATCCGCGGACTGCAATGGCTCCTCGCGACGACGATCTGCCTCACGCATCTCACGGTCACGCCCCTTGCCACGCCGATTGCGACGACGGCCAGATCGATCCTCGCGCGGGTCATCGTCATGTTCCTGATCGCGCTGATCATCCTCTTGCACGCGGCGAGACACCGGCAGAACCGGCTCCTGGAACAGTACCGGCTCCTGGAACAACAACGACGTCATCGGACGCGCGGGCGGAGCTGCGGGCTGAGGCTGTTGCGAGACGTCGTCGCCCATATCCGCATTGGTCTGGGAAGGTTCCTCCACCGCGCTGCGACGCGACGAACGCGTACGCGACCTGCGGCGAGATGACACGGATTCATCCGTCTCGAACGGCACCGCGTCCTGCTCCACATCGACCGGCATCGAATCATCGGCTATACGGTCATCCGTATGTTCAGCGGCGCTGCGGCGCGCTGAGCGGCGGCGAGATGAACGACGATCCTGGCTCTCCGGCGTTGCCGAACGGTTCTGCGCAGCCACATCCGCCGCCACATCCGCGTCGTGAGATAGATCGCTGGAATCAACCAGCTCATCACCGGATTGGTCATCGTGCGCGGCAATACGGCGACGCGAGCGAGCACGCGACGACGCAGACCGCTCCGACTGCGACGAATCCTGCGACACCTGCGAACGCCGACGGCGCGACGAAGAACGGCCATCCGTTTCATCATGCGTCGACGTAGCCTCCGGCGCGATTGCGCCGGCATCGGCGACAACGCCTGACTGCGTAGGATCATGCTCCTCAACCGTCAACGAAACCGGCGCATCAGCGGCAGCGGCAACACGAACCACACGACGTCCACGACGGCGTCGAGTTGGCGTCGAATCCGCGGCGTCGATCGAACTATCAACTGATTCAACTGTTGTCGTAGCCTCGACCTCGTCGAAACTCTCTTGTTTTGCTCTGGGCACAATGCTCCTCGCGACGCGCTGCAACCGCATCGCCAATTTTCCCGTTCCGCACGAGTCTCATCACCACGCTCTCACCGCGGCCGCGTATTACACGCCTCGCCGGAAAACTTCCGTCAAAAGTCTGCTTGCACAACAGCGGACACCAGCGCTCGCAATCACAAAGCACCTTGCGAGGGGATCGACGCCGTCGAATGCTCCGGTGGTTTGCAGCACCACCGTATTCCAGTATGACACAAGATTGAGGCTACCGGAGCCATTCTTGAAGAATATCCACCATCATCAGTACATCCGAGAAGGGAACCTGCTCATCATGCTTATGCGCCAGCAAAGGATCACCGGCACCAAAATTCACCGCAGGCACGCCCAAATCGGCAAAACGCGCCACATCCGTCCATCCAAGTTTCGCCACCGGGTCACGGCCGGTACGTTGGCGGACCAAATCAGCCAACGATTGCGTCAGCGGCGTGTCCATGCCAGGACGCGCCGACGCCGATTCGTCCTTCATCACGATGCCGAATCCCTCGAACACACCGCCGGTCGCCACACGTTCCACACCATCCATCTGCGCCTGGTCACGCTCGCCCATCATCAGCGCCTTGGCTTCCGTAAGTGTCTTGTCCGGCGCGAAACGGTAGTTCACATGCACACGGCACTCGTCGGGGATCACATTGGTACCGGTGCCGCCTTCGATCATCGTGGCGTTGAGGCCCTCGCGGTACGTCAGCCCATCCACCGTCACCGTCTGCGGCTTGAATGCACGCAATCTGTCCAACACGTCGGCAGCGTCATGAATGGCGTTATGCCCCATCCATGCGCGAGCTGAATGCGCTGCCGTGCCATGCGTCACCACGTCAAAACGCATCGTGCCATTGCACCCACCCTCAATGCCGCAATTCGTCGGCTCACCGATGATCGCAATATCGCCCTCGATCCAATCCGGATGGTCACGCACCACATGCCCCAAACCATTCTTGCTACCCACAACCTCTTCATGATCGTAGAACACGAACGTAAGATCCACGCGCGGCTCGGACATCGTCATCGCCAAGTACAGCTGCGCCGCCACCGACGCCTTCATATCGGTAGCGCCACGCCCCCACATCACCCAATCAGTGGGATGCGCCTGCGCAATTTGCGAACGAATCCGATCATCCCCCGGTTCCAACCACACCGGCGGAAAATTATCGATTACCGGCACCGTATCGAGATGCCCCGCCACAATCACACGATGCGCACGTCCCAGCCGGGTCGCAGCCACCACTGTGTCACCATGCCGACGAACCGTCAGATGCTCGGTCCGACGCAGGGCTCGCTCCACGGCATCGGCCAACGCCGTCTCGCAATCGCTTACCGAATACACCCCCATTACCTCGGTGAGCAGCCGCCTCAAGGCCTCGCCACGAGACAAGTTCGGATCATACCCCAATTGCATATCGATCGATTCATATACGTCAGCCATAGCTTCTATCGTAGCTGCCGGAAACCCATAACCATCCGCATAGCCCAGAATCACAGACAATACATGGACATGCCGTTGAATACGCCAACGGAGCATGGCAAACTGACAGTGGGTTCAGGCATATAAGGAGCAGCCATGATACATGCGATGCAAGGGTTTATCGTTATCGGACTCGTCATCGCCATCGGCTACATCGCCGCCAGACTGCGCATCGGCGGCCCGCAAGCGCAACACGTGCTCAATCAGTTCAGTTTCTTCGTATGCAGCCCCTGTCTGATGTTCGCCATCCTTGCCAAAGAGCCGATACTTGACATTCTGCACCCTTCCATTGTGGTGGCCTTCTGTTCGGCGTTAGCCGTCGGAGCATTGTTCCTCGTCATCAACCGCCTCTGGTTTCACCTGCCCGCGGCCGACGCCACCATCGGCGCACTGAACGCCCTGTATCTCAATTCCAACAACATCGGCCTACCGGTCGCCACCTATATCCTCGGCAATCCCGGTCTGGTCGCCCCAATCCTCGTCATGCAACAGGCGCTGTTCACACCCGTGGCCCTCACCGCCCTCGACCTGTGCTCCAGCGGACGGCCTTCTCTGCGGCGCATCGCCGCCCAGCCGCTGCACCAACCGCTGCTGCTTGGTTCACTGCTCGGCATCGCCGTCTCGCTGACCACGTCATACACGGGTGCCTTCCCCGTACCGGACTATCTTTACGACCCCATCAGCATGGTGGGCGACGCCGCCGTCCCCATGATTCTCATGGCGTTCGGCATGTCCCTGCGCGGCAGCTCGCCCATGCGCGAACGCGGCAACCGTCCGGCCGTCATCACCGTCACCATCCTGAAAAACCTCGTCATGCCTGCCATAGCCTTTGCCATCGCCTACTGGATGGGTTTTCGGGGAGCGACCCTATACGCTTGCGTGGTGCTGGCGGCGCTCCCCACCGGTCAGAATGTGTACAACTATGCGGCACGCTATCAAGTCGGCTTGGGGTTCGCCCGCGACGGCATATTGCTTAGCACGCTCACCAGCCCGGTTATCATCGCCATCATCGCGTTGTTGCTTGACTAGGCCACCTTGCATCGGCGCCGCCTCGTCGGCACTCAGTCATGCAACCACACGATTACATGACCGTGCCGCCGCATGCAGCCATGCCGGCGCTCCCCGCACATAACCCGTCAATCATCGGCCCGATAATCCGTAGCCTGCAGACCGGACGCCACTCGATTGGCGGCCCATGTTCCCACCGACACCAGTCCAAAGCACAAACCGATACCCGCCGCGAACAGCACCAGCGTCTCCGGACGCATCATTACCGCGCCAAACATAGGCAGCATCAACATCATCGAGCATCCGGCGGATACTGTCACCACCTGCCGTAACGGCAGCATGACCTCCTCGAACCGAGCCTTACGCAGCATCCCCTCGTCCGCTCCTTCCCAAACGAGCGCACGATAGTGGTCAGCTTGATCATACACACTTCCCGCCTGCATAATGCCGCTCGACACCGACGCCAATACCGCCGCGAAGGCCAGCGTCACCACGCCGCCCAATCCAATATCGCGGAACAACGTCACACTCACCGTATCTTGCACGCCACTTGACACAGCAACGGTTGCAAACACCCCGCATATCGAGGTCACACCAGCGATAAATACGGCGAGCGCCACACCGGATACGTTGCGCCAGGCGCGTTTCGGATCAGCCAAAATCCTACGTGCGGCCAGCATACGCGCTGCGGTTTTTGGATGACGCGCATGATGCCGTGCCCGGCAGGCCACCATCCAAGTTCCCACGAGATTCATCAGTCCCAGCATTCCGGCGAATACCCCGCATACCACCGCAATGGTTATGCCGATACCACATACCGTGGCAAGGCTTGCACGCATTCCGAGCGCCGATAGCGCCGCTGCCATGGCGATGACGAATACCGCAACGCGCCACCGTGAAGGCAATGGCTGAGATATTTTGGCACTGACTCCCAATGGCGTAATGGCCACACGTCGAAGGGTAATGAGCGACGAGCCTAATGCAAGCAGCGTTATCGCCGCAACCGTAACCATTATGACACCAACGCCCACCCATAATTGCGCGAAGGTGAACCGTTGGTTCTGGAACGGCAACAGCATCACCAGCGGCATTAATGCGATATAGCCGACAACCCCGAACCATGCGCCGATGAAGGCCTGCGCCGATGATTCGAATGCAGTGAGTCTGACAACCTGCCCTGTGCTGGCCCCAATCAGACGCAGCGTCGCCAATCGCGCGTCACGCCTGCCTGCAGCCAGTCGTGCCGCCGCAGCGGCCAGCGTCGCTATCGGTACGCACAATAATATCGCTGCGAACACCGCCAATATCACATAAGTGGATGCTACGTCAGTCGCCATATCCTGTGATGTGCGATCGGACCATGCCGCCAATGCCAAAGGATCACACCGCGTGACATTGAAAAAACAGCCGACGGTGTGGTCGGCGGACGCGCGCGATATGAACGCGTGCACGCCACCCAATACCGTGAGTAGCAACGACGTAGAAGCGGCGAACGCGACCACGGCCAGTATCGAGGGCAGACTCACTCCGACTCTTCGCCGCCCTATCGATATCGCATCCTGTCCACGTCGATGCCGGCAATGATAGTGGCCATGGACCAACCTCCACAACGTCCACGTACTCATCGTCATCCTTTCCGCTCCACCGTCAGATAGCCATCGCGCATCACCATGCGATCGTCGCAAAACGAAGCCACCGACGCATCATGGGTCACCACCATTACCGCAGTACCCAATGCACGGCAGGTGTCCATCAATAGCGCCATAACGTCGCGTCCTGTCTGCTGGTCCAAGGCACCCGTAGGCTCATCCGCAAACACTACGCGAGGACGGATGGATAACGCTCGGGCTATGGCCACGCGCTGCATTTGACCGCCGCTCATCTCGCCAGGCCGGCGTGCGGCAAGCTGGCGTAGCCCCAACCGTTCCAGCCATGCAATGGCCGTATCGGTGGCTCGGTCATAGTTACATCCCTGCAGCATCAATGGCAAGGCAATGTTCTCTACAGCAGGTAGCTCCGGCAATAACTGTCCGGATTGGAAGACAAAACCGAAATCCTTTCTACGCAACGCGGTGCGCTCCGCGTCCGACATGGCGGCAAGATCGCGTCCTTGAAACATCACCGTGCCACTTGTAGGGCGCACAATACCCGCCAGCACATGCAGCAACGTTGATTTGCCGGAACCCGACGGCCCCATCACCGCTACGGATTGCCCCGGAACAATAGCGCATGATACATGATTGAGCGCACGGGTCGCCGTATCCCACTGCGCGTGGTCAACGGGAATGCCGGATACCGGATGATCCAAGGAACCCGATGTCTGCCCCGACATAGCATAATCCATCACTACATCGTTTGCCCACAGCAATCCCGTTGATGCGTCGCGCCCCGACGTTGTCACATTATATGTTGTCATGCCAATCACAGTATGAGGGCTGGTAGCCTTGCGCCATCGGACGACGGCATGAGTTTTCCCCGCTATTCATCCGCAAGAATGAATAGATGCACCTCGGGCGACCATTCAGCAACGATAATCCGGGCAACACAACGGACGAAATCCGACGGTCAGGTTAAATGCCAGCTCAACCGATGCAACGCCGTAGGACCATACTCGGCAATTGCCGCCCGATGTGCAGCCGAACCATAGCCCTTGTTCTTTTCCCACGCATATGGCGCAAACCGAGCATTGCCCCGAGCCACATCGACCATCAGCCGATCACGAGTCACCTTGGCCAACACCGCCGCCGCAGCCACCGACGCACAATGCCGATCCCCCTTTACCTTGGTGATGACGGTAGGACGAACTACCACTTCCGGCGCGTCGAAACTATCCACCGCCTTGGTGATGTAATCATGCGGGCCGTCAAGAATGACACCGACGCTCATACCCTCCCGCACTGACAGCGTCCTCTCGACCTCGCGCAATGCTCGCAACGCCGCCACTCCCAAGGCATGTCCGATACCCCATTCGTCGATTTCCTCATTCGACGCCTGACCAATAGCCCATGCCGCACACCATTGTTGCAAAGGCTCAAACAACGCTTCACGGCGGCGCTCCGTCAACATTTTGGAATCGGCCACGCCTTCGGGAACTTGCAGATCATATACGTCCCGCGACCAAATCGCAGCAGCGCCAACCATCGCCGGACCGGCTAACGCTCCACGCCCAACTTCGTCGCAGCCAACAATCACATCATGGCCCGCATCCGCCAAAGCAGTCTCCAACTGCAAAGTGGGCGACGGCTTCTGTCCGCCACCTTCATCCACAGACACCGACTCCGCCGGACGGGCATGCCCGGACATATCCAACGTCACATCCACGTTCACTGACCAGCGCTACGATCCGGAACCTTATCGAATACTTCATGATGGGCGTCCAACACCGTCCACCGCGACACCGGCCAATAGGTAACCAACGCCACGCCCACTACGTCACTAATCGGTACCAAACCATGAGCACCATCATCCTGATGGTAGCGAGAATCGGCGGAATGCGAACGGTTATCCCCCAACACAAAAATATGCCCAGGAGTCACCGTCACACTAAAGGGAAACGAACTAGGTTCCTCACCCTCCGGAAGATAGGCGCTTTCGTCAATCGGCACACCATTAATGGTAATTGGAGCCCCGCCGCCCCTGCATTCCACGGTATCCCCGGGAAGACCAATCAAACGCTTGATCAAATCATCGCCAATCCAACCATTTTGCTCCTCCGACTGCAACCAATTCGCCGGATCCTTGAACACCACGATATCGCCGCGCTGCAAAGCAAACACACCCGGGGTCAACTTGGTCGTAATCACCCGGTCGCCGGGAAGAATCGTATTTTCCATCGACCCCGATGGAATCACATACATGCCGAACAGGAAAAGACGCAGCAGCAGCAATATAATCGCCGGCAGGCATATCACCACAACCGTACCCAACTTACTACCTCTGCGACGATGCACCGGATCTTGGGTCGGTTCCACCACGCGCATCGGCAACGGCGATGGATCAACCGCATGCCCCGCCACACTCATCGTATATTCGTCGGTATCACGCTGAACCTCAGGATACGGGGTAGGCTCTGGCTGCATGGTTCTCCTCGATAGTCAGTGCAGGGTCGCGTTGCGCCACCGGCAACGCATGCTTCGTCTCATTGTACTATTGCCATATATGAAAAACGGTTCGGAAACCATAAAAGTTCCCAAACCGTTTCCCCGCATTCAGCGAAAACTTCACGCCTTGGCGCTGTTGTCGCGACGCTCGACGATACGAGCGGCCTTGCCGCGCAGAGCGCGCAGGTAGTACAGCTTCGCACGACGCACACGACCCTTGCGCACCAACTTGATGGAGTCGATGGACGGGGAGTGCAGCGGGAAACGACGCTCAACGCCGGTGCCGAAGCTGATCTTACGCACCACGAAGGTCTCGCGCACGCCGCCGCCCTGGCGCGCGATCACCACGCCAGTGAAGGTCTGGATACGGGAGTTGTTGCCTTCCTGGATCTTCACGTTCACGTCGACGGTATCGCCAGGACGGAACGCCGGGATCTCCTCGGCGGGCTTCATATGCTTGGCATCAAATGCCTCAATAGCGTTCACCATTGCTATTCCTTACACGCTGCCGCATATCAGCGCATGCTCTGGGACGCGCGCGGATGCGCGCCCGGTTGGTATTCCTCAGGATTTGCCCTGCGGAAGCGTGCCAATCCGCCGACGCATGATGCTCGGCTGGACTCAAGGGAAACGCACGACTATGCGGCGCCCGCGTTTCGACACATCGGAGCAAAAGTATATCCACACTGCTGGACGCAATGAGACCACACCTTGCCTATACTCTGCCCATACCCTGCCACATCCCGGCTGCCCCCACCTACAACATTGGACCGGTGCCCAAACGGCACCGGTCCAATGTTTCATGGCGCAGCTCTTACTCCGCGCCTAAGCGCATGACGCGCTTAGAACTGACGATTCGCGCGATAGAAACGAATCAGCGACTGGGTGGACGCATCCTGCGCCGCCAGCGCCTCGTCATCCTGCGAAATGGCCGGGGTGATCTGCTTGGCAAGCTGCTTGCCCAGCTCGACGCCCCACTGATCGTAGGAATCCAAGCCCCACACCGTACCTTCGACGAAGGTGATGTGCTCGTACAGAGCAATCAGCTCACCCACCGCGGCCGGGGTCAGCGCCACACCGAAGATGGACGTGGTCGGACGGTTGCCCGTGAACACGCGAGCCGGGACGATCTCCTCCGGCGTACCCTCGGCGCGAACCTCGTCGGCGGTCTTGCCGAACGCCAGCGCCTTGGTCTGCGCGAAGTAGTTGCCCAGGAACAGCTCGTGCACATCCTGGTCGCCATCCTTGGTCGGGTTCGGCGTATTGACGAACGCAATGAAGTCGGCCGGAATCAGCTGGGTGCCCTGGTGAATCAGCTGATAGAAGGCGTGCTGACCGTTGGTGCCCGGCTCGCCCCAGAAGATCTCGCCGGTCTCGCTGGTCACCGGAGTGCCGTCCCAACGCACGGACTTGCCGTTGGACTCCATGGTCAGCTGCTGCAGGTACGCCGGGAAGCGGTGCAGATACTGGTCATACGGCAGCACCGCATGGGACGCGACCTTGAAGAAGTTGCGATACCACACGTTCAGCATGCCGAGCTGCACCACGACGTTCTTCTCAAACGGCACGGACGCGAAGTACTCGTCGACCGTGTGGAAACCCTGCAGGAACTCCTCGAAACGCTCCGGTCCGAACACAACGGCCAGCGACGTGCCGACGGCGGAATCGACGGAGTAACGGCCGCCAACCCAGTTCCAGAAGCCGAACGCATTGTTCGGGTCGATGCCGAACGCCTCGACTTTGTCCAACGCGGTGGACACCGCCACGAAGTGCTTGCGCACGGCTTCGGCGGCCTGCTCGTCGGATCCGTCGATGGCGCCGGAAGCCTTGAGGGCATCCAGCAGCCAGGTGCGGGCCACGCGAGCGTTGGTCAGGGTCTCCAACGTGGTGAACGTCTTGGACACGACGATGAACAGCGTGGTTTCCGGATCGAGCCCCTTGGTCTTCTCCGCCAAATCATTGGGATCGATGTTGGACACATAACGAGCGCTGATGCCTGCGTCGGCGTACGGCTTCAGTGCCTCGTACACCATCACCGGGCCCAGGTCGGAGCCACCGATACCGATGTTCACCACGGTTTCGATCTTCTTGCCGGACACGCCCTTCCATTCGCCGGAACGGACCTTGTTGGCAAACGCATAAATACGGTCCAAGGTGTCTCGCACGTCCTTGACGGCATCCTGTCCGTCAACCATCAATGTGCCGACTTCGCTTGCAGGACGACGCAGCGCAGTATGCAGCACGGCACGGTCCTCGGTGTTGTTGATGTGTACGCCGGAATACATCGCCTTGGTGCGCTCATCCAGCTTGACGGCTTTCGCCAGATCGGCGAACAGCGACAGCGTCTCGGGCTTAACGAGATTCTTTGACAAATCAATGTGCAGATCGCCCAGCTCGAAGCTCAGCTTTTCCACGCGTTCGGCGTCATCGGCAAACCACTGCTTGAGGCTGATGCCGTCGTTCTGCAACTCGTCATAATGCTTCTGCAGCGCCGCCCACTCAGGGGTTTTGGTGGCGTCAACGGGAGGATTGATGGCCATGGGATTAGGTCCTTTCATATCACCACAAAGCGGTAGTTATGTCCCGAAGACGGTCAGGATCTCACGAAACCTGCCGCACCACGGTGGCATATGCCTACCGTCGCTTGTCATCTCACAAGATACTCACAAAAGCGGACAGACCAGCACACTGGTAAGACAGACACCGCAAACGTTGTCATTGCGGCTTTGCCAACAACTCCCCCAACCACGGCATCCCCAAAAACGCAGCAACTCAAGGACCCCACACCGTATGACACCCCGCGACACAGCCAATTGGACAAATCCTGATATTCAGCTACAATATCTTTCTTGTGTGCAGAACACGGTAAGTTTTCTGAAGCATACGCCACTTTAGCTCAGTCGGTAGAGCGGCTCACTCGTAATGAGCAGGTCGACAGTTCGATTCTGTCAAGTGGCTCCATCACCCTAGATGGTTCCACCGTCTAGGGTTTTGCATATCAGCTGGCGGTCACCTACGTGCCTCCACTGCATGCATCACGCGCGAGTGGCGTAATTGGTAGCCGCGCAGGATTTAGGTTCCTGTGTCTTCGGACGTGTGGGTTCAAGTCCCATCTCGCGCACCCTTTTCGCTACTTTGCCATACCTTCGATTCACCGGCCCCACGAAGGGTTACGATGGAGCATGCCCCATACATGCCCCCATAAGGGATGGCGGCACGGCACACTACATAACGCACGAAAACGAGGTGACTTCCCATGCTGCAATCATGCACACTGGTGCTCATCATCCTCGCTGGATACCTCTGCAAGCGATGCGGACTGTTCGGAGCGAAAGACTATCGAGTCTTGCAAACCGCCGAATTCAACCTCGTCCTTCCCGGCGCCATCATCTACTCGTTCGCCACCAACCCACACGACCTGCACCTGTTATGGGTATCGGTATTTGCCGTCATCGTCGCCGCCATACCGCCGATATGCATCTTCCTCACCACACGTCGAACGCCGGTGACGCGCCGTACCTTCCTCATGCTCAACGGCTCCGGATTCAATATAGGATGCTTCTCGTTCCCCGTGTTGCAATCCCTCATCGGCCCTGCAGCCCTCGTTCCGGCCGCCATGTTCGACGTTGGCAATTCCGTCATGGTGGCCGCCGGAACCAACGTCATGACGCAATCACTGTTACACATACAGCCAGGCAAAACCCTTGCCGAACAGCATGCCAGCGACGCTCCAACCCTGCCCCACCAGCGTCCACAAGACAAAGACGCAAGACGCTTGGCGCGCCATGGCATGTATCGTACAGTCGCCAAAGGTTTCTTCAGCTCGGCCTCTTTCGACACCTATCTACTCATGATTGTGCTCATGCTGATGCAAGTACCGATTCCCAGCTGGATCGCCACCATATGTCAGCCGTTCTCCTCAGCCAACACCTTATGTTCCATGCTGATGGTGGGGCTCCTGATGGAACTTCCCAACTCCATCGATGACGTCAAAGCCGTGGGCACCGTGCTCGCCTGGAGACTACCCTGTTCCGCCCTGTTCGCAGCCGCTGCCTGGTTCCTGCTGCCATTCGACCCCATGGTGCGCGAAGCCGTAGCCATATGCTGCATGGCTCCGACAGCCGTGTTCGCCACCATGTTCACCGACCGTGTGCTGGGCAATGCCAAACTCGCAGGATTCACGCTGTCGCTTACCGCAGTCATCGCCATCATGCTCACCACGATGTTCCACTGGCTGGTTGGTTGATATATAGGGGCACCCAACATGGACGCCCCGCCTTAATCTTTGCCATCAAGCACAACTGGTTATTGAGAAACCTGATCCCACTTCTCCTGCAGATCCTGCAGCATCTCCTGAGGCGTGGCCTTGCCCTGAATCAACAGCTGCTGCTGCGCAATCTGCTCAGCTGTCATTGCCGTATCGCCCTTGGGCCACTTCACCCAATGGAAATGACCTTTTTGCAAATACTGCTCGATGACGTCCTTGAACTCTGCCGGAACCTCGCCATCGTAATGCTTGGACAATGACACCGTGCCAGTGTTTTCTGTCAGCACCTTCAATCCGTCGGCGCTATTAATGAACGACAGGAAGGTCTTGGCAGCCTTCTGCTTCTCCGGGCTTGCCTTGGAGGAGATGGAGAACGCCTGATCGGGACCGCCGTTCACTGTGGGTTGGCCGCCGGGATACGCGGGAATCGGCGCCACGGCCCAGTTAATGCCAGACTTGCGCAAATCATCCAAATCCCAAGCACCGGAACGGTATACCGCCACATCGCCCACAAAGAAACTTTGCTTGATCTGATCACCGCTCAACGACACCGTCGACTTCGGCAGTACACCAGCATCGACGATTTTGATCCATTCCTGCAACGGCTTAAGCCACTGCTCTTCAAAGGTCTTCTTGCCATCCCAGATCGGCTGATCCAAATCGCCTCCGGTGGCCATGCCTTCCTTTTCGTAGTAGCTATCCAACAAACCCGTAAATGTGCCGGACATTTCCGACCCAGTTTCCAGGAACGGAGTAACACCCTGCTTGTGCAAGGCTTTGCCCATTTCGATGAACTCATCCCAGGTGGTCGGGAACGTGTCATAGCCGGCTTTCTTCAGCAAATCCTTGTTGTAAATTAGCGCGCCGACCCAACCTGTCACGGGCATGCCATACACCTTGCCGTCCATGCTGTACGGAGCAAGCGTGGCAGCGTCAATCCCATCCAGCATATCGTCGCCGGTCAGATCCAACGCCGCACCGGCACGCATGACATCGCCCGAAAGATTGTACACATCGGGAATTTGGTTACCGGCAGCCCGTGTTTTCAGCACTTCGTAATATTGAGTAGAGCTCGAACCATAACTCACATCAACTTTGATTTCCGGATGCGCTTTTTCGAAAGCCTCGACCACTGGCTCTATATTTTTACGATTAAGATATGAGTAGAAGCTGATAGTCACCGGACCGTCCGAAGATTGTGCGCCGCAACCAGCAGCGCCCGTCATAATTGCCACCGCCATACACGAAGCCGTAATTGCCGTTATTCGCCTCATACCTCACCCTCTCCATTGGGGACAAATTATCTGTGCGCCATTTGCACAAATAGATACCTCTAGACACTAGTGCAAGATATATCTAGTTGTCAATACGTATTGAAATTATGAGGAAAAGCGAGACACATCGCCTTCAACAGGTGACAAGACGCACATTGCCGGCATCAGCGAGGACACGACATGACCAATGCCCCCATTATCATTCCGCAGCCACGGCAATGCATTATATCTGATGCCCTACTGCGCACAAACACCATTCGACACATCACCATTCCCGAGACAGCCGTCCAGGACTGCCAATCCACGGCGGCACGACTGCAGAATGACTTGAGACAATACGCGAATGTTATCTGCGGCATCAACACGGGGCCTACGCCGAAGCGCACATCCATAACCTGCACTCTATCAACCGAAATTCCAGCACAGGCTTATCAACTCGCCATCAATGATGGCATCAGCATCACCGCCGGCAATCCCCCAGGACTGCGCCACGGTATGCAGACTTTGCGCATACTGTTACGGCAATACGGCGACGCATTGCCGCAGTTGCGCATCGACGACCATCCGACATTCGAAACGCGTTCTTATATGCTTGATATCACGCGAGGCCGAGTGCCCACGCGCGAATGGCTACTGCATTGGGTCGAGCAACTTGCCCTCGCCAAATACAACGAACTGCAGCTCTACGTGGAACATGCATTTACGTTCCCCGACATCCCTTCTTCCGAATCCCACCAAGCATCATACGACCCCATCACCAACGACGACATCCGAGCCGTCGCGCAATGCTGCGGTGAACTGGGCATACGGCTTGTACCCGCGGTCGCCACCATCGGACACCAATACATGCCTATGCGCACCACGACCCACCGTCATCTCGGCGAACGACCCGACTTGGCCGATCGCCCCTTCAGCTTCGTCGAACGCCAACTTCACCACACCATCAATACCGCCGATTCGGAAGCCATACGTTTCGCGCAACATCTCATCGACGGCTACAGCACGCCGTTCCATGCCGATGCCTGCAATATCTGTGCAGATGAGCCTTTCGACCTCGGCACCGGAATTCGTGATGAACATGGCATCCCGCTCACCGGACCAGAAACCTATGCTACCGCGGTACGACAACTTTGCGAACACACTATCAAACGCGGCATGACTCCTATGATATGGGCCGACGTACTGGCGCGGCATCCGCAACTGGCCACAACCTTGCCTAAATCCACCATACTGCTCAACTGGCAATACGCACCTGACGTCACCGACGACACCATCGCCACCCTTGCCAGCACCGGGCACCCCCAATACGCCTGCGGAGCCGTCCACGCCTGGAACTCGCTGCTGCCGCGCATCGACGACGCATGGCACAACTGCACTCGTCTTGCACAGCACGCACAGCGCCACCAACTTGCGGGATTCATGGTTACCGACTGGGGCGATTACGCCCACCTTAACGACCCCACCTCCAGTATTCCCGGATTATGGTACGGTGCCTGCGCCGCTTGGAATCCAACTCATCTGCACGAGCCCGAAGCACGAGATTCCATCGAGCACGCCATCAACGTACTCGCCTATCAAGGCCAACCTATACTGCAACTATATCGACAACTGGCCGCATGCGTTACGTTCAGTTGGGAATCGTTGGTACGCTTCGTAGAATTGAGCGTCAGCGATAACCACCGCGCCAATGACGATGTCATAAGAACCATCATGTCGTGGGCAGCATACGAGGGGCTTGACTGCCCCGACTTGCATGTCGGTATGCCAGTCGACGAGGCCCGCCAATGCTATCTGCGCACGCTCGCCCCATGGATTGACTGCACCGAACAAGCCAATGCAACCATCATCCGGTTGATACGCCAGCGCTATGACAACAACGCCACAAACAACAAACCCGACACATGTGATACATACAATAGGCAATACCTAGAGCATCTTCGCATACTCGCCGAAGGACAGGTAATATTCAATCGACTGGGCCATCACCTACTACACCATGACGACCCCGATGTCATCGCCGACATCGCCGCATGGCGCAGCGATTATGAACGATGCTGGTATCATTCCAGCCGTACCAGCGAACTGTGGCGAATCCACAACATGCTCGATGATGCATGCGCAATTGCATCACAACATTAGAGCCAATACGCCAACAGGGCATCGCCATACTTCATGTCAACACCCCGTTCCACTGAACTCAACTCGGACAGAGCCTACATCACTGAACGACATACTGACGTATCAGTTTTCCACTAGATTCATGCCATCAACCGCGCGATGGCCGGCATCAACGCCGCCAACGCTTTGCCGCGATGGGAGATGGCGTTTTTCTCTTCGGGTGTCATTTGCGCCGAGGTCAATGGCTCGTCGTCCTCGCCTATGCGCGCGGGCTGGTCGTTCGGCACGAACAGCGGATCATAGCCAAAACCATGCTCGCCGCGCGCCTCACGCAATATCACGCCACGCATCTCACCCAATTGCACCGTTTCCTCGGCGATGGCAAAACGCTTGCCATCGCAGGCTTGCGCATCACCTTCAGCCATGGGCTCGGACTGAGGTACCACCAACGCGGCTGCACAGCAGAACCGCGCCGTACGCTGCATATCGGGAATATCGCTGATTTGCGCCAACAGCAAGGTGTTGTTCGCGGTATCATCGCCATGCACGCCCGCCCATCGCGCGGAGAGAATGCCCGGAGCGCGTCCCATGACATCCACAATGAGTCCCGAGTCGTCCGCAACCGCAGGCAAACCAGTGCGCTGCGCCACGTCACGCGCTTTGAGCAGAGCGTTCTCCTCAAAGGTCACGCCATCCTCTACGGGATCGGGCAGCTGCAGTGATCCGGCTGACACCAATTCCACATGCTGCACGTCGCCACCGAGATGATCGGTCATGATACGGCGCATTTCCGCCAGTTTGCCTTCGTTGTGAGTAGCCACCACGATCTTCATTGCCAACTCCTCCATTCATAGCCCGCATGACGTACGTCCACTTCTTGCAAGGATCACACTCACCTGTTCCGCATGACCCGCACAAACAAGCCGTTTAGTCTTGATCCAATGCCTTGCGCTGCGCGGACTGCAACGCACGATTGCCACGCTCCGCCAAATCCAACAACGCGTTCAGTTCGTCACGGGTAAAGGGCTGGTGTTCCGCCGTTCCCTGAATTTCAATGAACGCGCCAGAGCCTGTCATCGCCACATTCATATCGGTCATGGCCTGACTATCTTCGATGTATGGCAGGTCCAGCATGGGCGTGCCATTGATCACACCTACCGAAACCGCGGAAATGCAATCGGTGAGCACCCGGTCCGCCGAACGAATCATGTGGTGGCGCTCCGCCCAACGCAGGGCATCCACCATCGCCACGTATGCGCCTGTCACTGAAGCGGTACGCGTGCCGCCGTCGGCCTGCAGCACATCACAGTCCAGCTGAATCTGGTTCTCACCCAACGCCTTCATATTGACCACGCCACGCAGACAGCGTCCAATCAGACGGCTGATTTCATGAGTGCGCCCACCGATCTTGCCGCGCACCGCTTCGCGATCGGTACGTTCTGCGGTGGCTCGCGGCAGCATCGCATATTCTGCCGTTACCCAACCCAAACCGGAGTCCTTACGCCAGCGCGGGACCCCTTGGGTGAATGTCGCCGTACACATCACGCGGGTATTGCCGCATTCGATCAATACCGAGCCTTCCGGAGCGTCCGTGAAATGACGGGTGATACGCACGGGACGCAACTCATCCACTGCGCGTCCGTCAGCACGCAGCACCGTGTTGCCATTGAGCATGTCTTTGATTTCAACCATGGCTTCCAACCTACCTGTGCGGGGCAACATATCACCAGCTCCCTGCCTCACCCACCGCACACAGCCGCGTCGGCATCGCGCCACCGTCGCACCACAACACTACGCTTACTTGTAAGCACAGGACGGGCCACCTAGATCGTTCCCCGCCCAGGGATAAGGATCGTTTCGCCAATACCGCCCGGTTGCCGACACGGCAATATGGACATGCGGCCATATGGCGGCACGACTTAGATGAACACGCAGTAGAAAAAGAGGCAGTCATGGCTGATTATTCACCGGCATTGATGACCGACATGTACGAGTACACGATGCTGGACGCCGCCCTACGCGATGGCACGGCAAACCGCCCTTGTGTTTTCGAGATCTTCACACGACATCTGCCCCAAGGACGACGATACGGCATCGTGGCCGGCACCGGCCGTATCCTCGACGCGCTAGACAACTTCCATCTTGACAACGATGACCTTCGTTTTCTTGCCGACCGCCACATTGTCAGCCGCGAGACACTCAATTGGCTGGAGCATTTCTCCTTCAGCGGTTCCATCAAGGGCTACCGCGAGGGCGACGCATTCTTCCCCAATTCACCGATCCTGCAGGTGGAAGGTACGTTTGGCGAATGCACCCTGCTGGAGACCTTGTTCCTGTCTATCCTCAATTACGATTGCGCGGTGGCTTCCGCAGCTTCCCGCATGACCAGCGCCGCCAACGGACGCCCGTGCATGGATATGGGCGGCCGACGCACTAATGAGTGGGCCGCCGTGGCCGCGGCGCGTGCTGCCGTGGTGGGCGGTTTCCAGGGCACGGCAAATCTGCTGGCCGCGCGTCTGTACGGCTTGAAAGCCATTGGTACTGCCGCCCATTGCTTCACATTGCTGCATGACAGCGAGCGCGAGGCTTTTGCCTCTCAAGTCGCCGCTTTGGGTACGGATACTACGCTGCTGGTCGACACGTATACCATCGAGGAGGCGGTGCGTACGGCGGTGGATGTGGCAGGGCCCGAACTTGGCGGCGTGCGCATCGATTCCGGCGACTTGGCGGCGATGGCGCAGCGCGTACGTAACCAATTGGATGCGTTGGGCGCAACACATACGACGATTACGGTGACCAATGATTTGGATGAATATGCGCTGGCATCCCTGCAAACCGCCCCGGTGGATGCCTATGGCGTTGGCACTATGCTGGTTACGGGATCTGGCGCCCCGACCTGCGGCATGGTGTATAAGCTGGCCGAACGTGCCGATACGGATGGCACGATGCGACCCGTAGCAAAAAAATCCAAGGACAAGGCCACGGTACCGGGACGCAAATTGGCCTTCCGCGAATACACCTACAATCTCGCAGAATGCGAACATGTAGTGGCCGGCAGCGAGGATGCGCTGCACGGCTTTACCGCACCCGATAATTGGCGCAATCTGCTGGTGGATTATGTCAATCATGGCAATATCGATCCGCAGTATCGCGGACACGACGCCATTATGGCGGCGCATGACTATCATGCGCGCACAATGGAGCAGCTGCCTATCGCCGCACAATCCTTGATGAAGGGCGAGCCGGTAATTCCCACGATGGTCACTGTGCTGGAATAACGTCATAGCTTGCGCCACTATACCTTCGGCGTAACTCAATGCCACGCAGGAGCAACGGTACACTAGTCATGATGGTTTGACCGTTTCCAACGAAGGAGCATTATGGTTGACGACGACTGGCGTACCCCGAATCCCACCCGATACGACACTATGACGTATCGCCGCTGCGGTCACTCTGGGCTGATGCTGCCGGCGATTTCGCTTGGCTTTTGGCATAATTTCGGCGATCACACACCATATGACACCATGAAACACATGGCCTGCACGGCCTTCGACCATGGCATTACCCATTTCGATTTGGCGAACAACTACGGCCCACGACCCGGCTCTGCGGAAATCCACGCGGGGCAGATCCTGCGTGAATGCTTCTCCCATCACCGCGACGAACTCATTATCAGTTCCAAGGCCGGATACCGCATGTGGGACGGCCCTTACGGCGATTTCGGCAGCCGCAAGTATCTTCTGGCGTCGCTGGACCAAAGTTTGGCACGCCTCGGCCTGGATTATGTGGATATTTTCTACCATCACCGCATGGATCCGGACACACCCCTGGAGGAGACCATGGGGGCGCTGGCGCAGGCGGTAACCAGCGGCAAGGCTTTGTACGTGGGCTTATCGAATTATGATGGTGACACCTTGGAGCGTGCCACGGCATTGCTGTCCGACATGCGCGTGCCTTTCGTCATCAACCAGAACCGGTACAACATCTTTGACCGCACCGTGGAACGCAATGGCCTGAAAGACACCGCCGAACGGCTTGGTAAGGGACTGATTACCTATTCGCCTCTGGCTCAGGGACTGCTCACCAACCGTTATCTTGACGGCATTCCCGCCGACAGCCGCATCGCCAGCGACGGCCGGTTCCTGCACTCCGGCGACTTAACCGCGGCACGGCTCTTGCAAATCCGCGACCTGCAGCACATCGCAGACCAGCGCGGGCAGACGCTGGCCGACATGGCTCTGGCGTGGCTGCTGCATCACAAAGCCGTCACTTCAGTGCTGGTGGGAGCATCTCGTCCAGAGCAAATTCTCGATGATTTGGGAGCGATGCGCGACACCACCTTCAGCGAGGAAGAGCTGCGTGCCATTGACGCCATCGCAGCTCGCGAAGTGTAATCGCCCACACCGATTACTTATGCCAATGGGCGGCATGTCGTCATATACGACACGCCGCCCATCTCGCGTTATCACCGTCGCCGAACTATGGGATGCGCCAGCCAGCCACCCTACAAATCACGATGTGGCACAGGCTAACGACGCCCCATCTCATCGTAAATACGCTTGCAATCCGGACATACCGGATACTGCGAAGGATCATGCTTGGGTACCCACACTTTGCCGCACAATGCCACCACAGGCCGACCAGTCATGCGCGATTCGGCAATCCGATCGCGCGACACGTAATGCGCGAAACGATCGGCGTCGCCGTCATCGGTGCGTTCGGTTCGCTCCTCGACTTCGGGGCGCTCCAGCACCGCAGCACCCGTCCCCACGCCAGGATCAGACAGTGGCCCCAACGGCTCCGCCTCATCGGTTGCCGGCACGGCCGACCATCCCTGCACGCACCGGATTGATGTCTTCATAATGATGCTCCTTGCATATCGACGCCGCGTTGGTCGCGCGACTCACTGAATCCATCATAGAGCGTCGCTGCCCGTAGCGCGCGGTAGGCTTGTGGCTATGACCATCGCCGTATGCCCAGGGTCGTTTGACCCCATCACCGCAGGACACTTGGATGTCATCAAGCGCTGTACGCGCATGTTTGACGAAGTCCATGTCGTCGTGGCAATCAATGCTGCCAAAACACCGTTGTTTGACATTGATACCCGTATGGACATCATCCGCCGCGCCACCGCAACACTAGATACCCCCAACGTGCGCGTCGCCTCTACCGAGGGGCTGATTGCCGACTACTGTAAGCAAGTCGGCGCTCCGGTTATGGTCAAAGGCGTGCGGCAAACCGGCGATTACGAATCCGAGTTGAGTATGGCGCTCGTCAACCGCAAGCTGGCCGATATCGAAACACTGTTTCTGCCAGCCAATCCCCAAGTAGAATACATTTCCAGCTCCATCGTCAAAGACGTGGCCCGACACGGCGGCGATGTTACCGGCATGGTGCCGGATTGCGTGATTCCATTGCTACACGAAGCTCTGCACACAGAAAAGAGGCACTGATGGACGACACGAACGAATACCGCAACAATCACACCGCCGAAGCCTCTCGCGACGCGGACACCATGACTACCGGCGCAACGCAATCGTCGGGCGAAGCGGGAGCCACTTCGGTCCGCCCCCTGTTCGCCATGCAGGATCTCCCCGACCTGCGCGACACAATATCGTCCGCAGGCACTCCGGACGGAGCATCCCCCAGCCATGCCGAATTCACCACCGTGTACGACATCCTTGATTCGCTGGAAGAAGAACTCGACAATGCCAAAACCGGCTTGGGATTCTTCTCCGGTACGGTGAAAGTTGACCGCGAACGCATGCAGACACAGCTGGACGAACTCAAGAAAATGCTTCCCGTGCAATTGGAACGCGCGTCGGCCTTGATGCGTGAGGCGGAACGTCGTTTGGAAAGCGCCCAGACACAAGCCAACGCCATTATCTCCTCGGCGCAAAGCCGGGCGGCGGATATGGTGCGCGAAGCCAACGAACAGGCGCAGTTCCTAGCAGGGCAAGAGAATATTACGAATATTGCCCGTGATCGCGCACGAGACATGCTCGATCAGGCGCAAGCCAAGTCGGATCATTTGACGCGCGGCGCCGACCAATACTGCGTGACGGTTATGGAAGGCTTGCAGCAGCAGCTGGACAAGGTCAGCCATGATCTGCAGGGTGGTTTGCAAGTGCTGCGCGACCGCCAGCAGGCAGCCAGACAACAATTGCCCAGCCTGGATGACGAGGATATCGAAACGACTCACTAACCACGAATCAGGCCGGATATCAGGCGCCAATCCCGAAACAGCGTACGCCATGATACACCCGCGCAGTTTCGCACGGTCTCTGATCTCCCAAGACACCACATCCAAGCACAACCACCAGCAGAGAGGAATACCGATGAGCAGACCAGCCGATTCGCCGTGGGCCATTGCCGTCGCGCAAGTAGCCATGCGCCCCGGCAACAGCGCCGACATTGACCAAGATTTTCCCGCCCCCAGCGGCATCGGCGACGACATTATCGGCGTGCGGGAAAACGAACCGATTCATGTGCGCGGCACCATCGATTCCCTGGTGGACGGGCTGATGATGAACGCCGAACTCAGTGTGCCGATTCACACCGAATGCACGCGCTGCCTCACGCCGCTGCGCCGCGTGTGGACGGCGCAAGCCACCGCATTGTTCCCCTATCGCGACGATCCTCGGCTGGCACGCCAAGAACGCAACGGCGAACGCGATATCATCGCCGGCGAGGATGAGGCCGAGGACGTGTATCCGATGAGCGCCGACGGCGCGTTCGTGGATATCGAGGCGCTGATTCGTGACGTGTTGGTTGAGTCGCTGCCCTTGCAGCCGGTATGCGATGAAGGCTGCTTGGGATTGTGCCCGCAGTGCGGCGTCAACCTCAACGACGAACCAGATCATCATCACGATACGACGGATATTCGCTTCGCCCAGCTGGCGGCGCTGAAGGCGCAGTTGGAAGCCGAACAGCAGTGAAACACGCCACCAATGGTTCATCGTCATGCTTTGTACGCACCATGCGTTAATATCTTGAACGCTTAAGCTCAAACGTTTGAACGAAATAGAGGAAAACCATGGCACTGCCTAAGTACAAGACCTCGCGCGCTAATACGCGCTCGCGTCGCGCCAACTGGAAAGCGTCTGCCGCGCAGACCGTGAACTGCCCGAACTGCAATGCTCCTGCGCTGCCGCACATGGCTTGCCCGAGCTGCGGTTCCTTCCGTGGCCGCGTTTATCGCGAAGCCATTCGTTCCGCCCACACCAAGTGAGCGACTGAATAGGCAACCAAAGACCCTGCCATCGACGGGTGGCGGGGTCTTTGCATATCCCTTCCATCACAGGAGCATATTGATCATGACCGCACGCACTCGACGTATCGACCCGTCCTCCTCCGCCACTGTGGCATCCACACCGGCAACGCCACCGTCTAACCATGCCACACGTCATGACGCTGTTGCCAATGCTTCCGACCATGCTGCGACGCGCACCAGCGTCGGCGACCATACCGACGACGGCAACGCACTGCTTGATGCCCTGGGCACCACCATTCCCCCCGAATTGCTGGTACAGGCACTGACTCATCGTTCCTTTGCGCATGAACATGAGGGCGCGCTGCATTATGAACGATTGGAATTTCTTGGCGATGCCGTACTGGAATTGGTAGCCACCGAAACGCTGTTCACCACGCACCCCGATAAAAGCGAAGGCGATCTCGCCAAAATGCGCGCCAAAGCGGTATCCGAAGATTCCTTGGCACATATCGCCACCGAAAAACTGCATGTCAGCCCATATATTTTGCTGGGCAACGGCGAGCGGCGAGCGGGAGGAGCTGAAAAAAGCTCGATTCTGTGCGATATTGTCGAAGCGTTAATCGGCGCAACCTTCGTCACCCACGGCATTGAAGAAGCCCGCCGTGTAGTGCATCATCTTATCGACGACACCTTGGCGGAGGTTGCCACCGAAGGCCCCGCATTGGACTGGAAAACTTCGCTTACCGTGAAAGCCAATTCCATGGGCTTGGGCGAGCCACGATACGACACCATTACCGACGGTCCCATGTCCGCTCCCGTATTCACGGCGAACGTGATGCTCGGCACCAATGACGACATTGTCGGTACCGGCACCGGTTCCAGCAAGCGCAAGGCGCAGCTCGCCGCTGCCGAGGACGCATGGCATCGTTTGGACACGTCCAAGTAACATGCCTTGGCTGTCCGTATGCGGCGTCGCAACCCAACGCGCCATACCCTAACCGCACTATAACCCATAGTGCCGTAACCGTAGCAAGGAGTAACCATGACCGCCGACCGCCCTCACACCAACGGTCAGTTAACCGGCGCGCAGGCCGTCATCCGCGGCTTGGAAGACCTTGGCGTCACCGAAGTGTTCGGCATTCCCGGAGGCGCGATTTTGCCGGTATATCATGCGATGACCGATGATACGGCATTCCGCTTTACCCTTACTCGTCACGAGCAAGCCGCCGGGCATGCAGCCGAAGGCTATGCGGTGGTTACCGGCAAGCCGGGCGTCTGCATCGTCACCTCCGGACCGGGGGCTACCAATATGGTGACCGCCATCGCGGACGCCCATCTCGATTCCGTACCGCTGGTGATTATCACCGGCCAAGTCGCCGCCGACGTGCTGGGCACGGACGCTTTCCAGGAAGCCGACATCACCGGCATCACCTACCCCATCGTCAAACACTCCTACCTAGTCACCAACGCCCAAGACATCCCCCATGTGCTCGCCGAAGCCTATGCCATCGCCCAAGAGGGCCGCCCCGGTCCAGTAGTGGTGGATATTACGAAAACCGCGCAAATAGGCATATGCCATTATGACGGCGTTCCCATGCCGGAGCGCAAGAACGTCGACGCAGGCGATTCTTATGCCAACCCAAACCACGCTGATGCTACCAGGCGCAGTGATTGCCAGCATCAGTTGGATCAGGCCAGCGCCATGCTGCAACACAGCGCACGACCAGTGTTCTACGTAGGCGGAGGCGCCGTGCGATCGCGGGCGGCACAAGCCTTACGCGAGATGGTAACGCTGAGCGACGCTCCGGTTGTCACCACACTTCCGGCACGCGGCATTATCGATGACAACGATCCACATGCCCTAGGCATGATAGGTATGCACGGCACCATCGCCGCCATAGGAGCGGTGCAGCATTGCGACTTGCTTATTGTGGTGGGCGCACGATTCGACGATCGCGTCACCGGCAAACTCTCCGCATTCGCACCCCACGCCGCCGTTATCCATATCGACATCGATGCCGCCGAAATACATAAAAACCGTAAGGCTGATCTTGCAATGCACGGCGACGCAGCAACCGTACTCAACGCTTGGTGCGCGCACTTGCGCGATGTACTCTCCCGTGAAGCCGCGCCCGACCGTGACGCATGGTGGCGCAAGCTACGCACCTGGCAAGAGCAATATCCCCTCGATTACCGCAAGCCCATCGACGGCACACTGGCCCCGCAATGGGTGGTGCAGGAACTCGCACGGCAGACTTCGCCAGACACCATATGGGTTTCGGGCGTGGGACAACATCAAATGTGGGCCAGCCAATGCATCGCCTTCCATCAGCCCAATCATTGGGTATCCTCATGCGGTTTGGGCACCATGGGTTTTGGACTGCCAGCGGCCATTGGCGCCGCGCTTGCCGCGAATGCCGGCGTCCGTGAAGACGAAGGCCACACCGCCCCCGTCTGGCTCATCGACGGCGATGGCAGTTTCCAAATGACCAGTGAAGAACTTGCCACGGCGGTACAGGCTCGTTTGTCGATTCGCATAATGATCCTGAACAATTCCGCCTACGGTATGGTGCAGCAATGGCAACGCCTGTTTTATGAGCGCCATTACTCCCATACCGACTTATATGATGGCAATGGCACCGATGCGCATATAGCCGCACCCGTCCCGGATTTCGTTCGCTTGGCCCAAGCGTATGGTTGCGTGGGATTGCGTGCCGAAACACCCGAAGAGGTACGCGAAACCATCGCACACGCCAAGACGGTCACGGATCGCCCAGTGTTGATTGATTGCCGTGTGAGCCAAACTGCCGAAGTATGGCCAATGGTGGCCGCCGGCGCTGCGAATGACGACGTGACGTATTTGCCGGGCATTACCCCGCTGTCCAGGCAATCCGATGACGCCACCATCGCCGTCAATCGCGCAACTGGAGTCGAGGCCGACAGTAGCCCACAGAGTGCAACTAGTGTCACCGCAGCAGAACTTCGCTCGTATCGCCTCACCATACTGGCAGCAAATCAGCCCGGCGTGCTGACCCGCATTTGCGGATTGTTTGCACGTCGGGCTGTGAATATCGATTACATCTCCAGTAAGCAAGACCATTCTGGCTTGGCATGTATTACGGTAAACGCCGTCATGCATGAGCGTGCATGGCACCATATTATTGCCCAAATACGAGCTTTGCGGCAGATACACAACGTGTATATCGACGCATAAATTCCATGGCTTCTTTTCGACCACAGTTACACACTGGGCAACATTTTCTGTAGAACCCTGATATAACGGGTGGGGGCACAAGTCCATAGACTTGCGCCCCCACCAATTGCTAGGGACTCTACAAAGCCTCCTATGCAGGGAATGCCTAGCGACGCATGCGGCGTACCGCTAGCATTACAACAGCAAGCACCATGCAGACCATCACGATTACTGCGATGGACATCACCACGGCACCGCTATCCGGCATCTTCTGCGAGGTTCCGGACTGATGGTTCTGCGTAGCATCGTGGTTCTGCTGAACCTTCACCAAATCGGCGATGGCACCACGTACCTGTGCGGCAGCTTCGGCAATGCTCTGTGCCGAGGCATTATCCAGCAACGGCTGCACGGAAGCAAGCACCCCTTGCAGCATCCGCCAGCTGGAAGCAGTGTAATCTTTGCTATTAAGCCCCTGGGCAGCCTTGATCGCATCGGTAAGTACTGTCACATTCACCAGTCCCTGACGCGCCTGCTCCAGCGTTACCAACAGCGAGGCCACCGAATTATTAGTACCGTTGCGATACTGCTCCGGCACGGCATTAAGCGCATCGCTCAACGCGCGATAGCTGGACGCCGTGTAATCCTCCGCACGCAACGCAGCACTGGTGATAGCATTCACCTTGGCTCGCAGCGCACTGATATCAACCAACGATTGGTAGGCGTTCTTCAGCGCCGTAATCTGCTCAAGCGTGGCATTATTGGTTGCGGTGGCATCCTGATACGCACTCTTCAGCGCGGCGAAAGACGCCTCCGTGTACTGATCCTCATGCTGCAAAGCCTGTGCTGCCACACCTACAATCGCATCGTCGATGACCAGCGCCTGGCGGGCTTCCTGCAATGCTTTCACTGCATCGGCAATCTGCTTGACGGTGCCGTTGTCCAGCAACGTCGTGCTGTTGTCATAGGCATCCTTGTAAGCGGCATATCCAGCCTTGTAGTCGTCGGCATTGGTCAATTCAAATGCGGCGCGCTCCTGCTTGAGCAAGGTCACATCCACCAGTGCTTGCTGAGCCGTATACACAGCATCTACGTCAAACAGCTTCGGATCACGCTTGGCAGCGTCATCCTTGGCGGCTTCCACTGCCTGAGACAGCGATTCCACCGCCTGCTTGAAAAGCGCGTAGCTGGCCGACGTGTAATCGGCTTCGGCGAACTGCTGCGCGTCCTGCACTGCAGCCGAAGCTCGCTGGTAGGTCACCTCATTGAACGTCAACGCAGCCTTGGCGTTCTTCAGCGCCTCCGCCAACGTCTCGCCCTGCTCAGCAGATAGATTCTGCGCATCGTTCAACGCCACCTGAGCATCGTTGAGCGCATCCGCATAATCATTGAAACTTTGCGCACTGTACCGGCCATCCTCGTTGGAAACAGCCTGTTCAACCAGCTGCGACAGTTCCTTACCGGTATAGCGCACCACACCGCCTTGCACAGCACTGTTGAGGGCACTGGTCGCAGCCTTGATGACATCGTCTGTCAGCGTGCCCTGAACCGACTGCTCGGCAATAGCCTGAGCAGCAGCCAGCGCGCTATCATACGCATCCTTGGTGTCAGCAGTCCACGTGGATACTTCTTCGCTCTTACCCTGCGCATCCTTGATGGCTTGTTGCAATGCTGCCACCACGTCCGCATCAGCCGTAGGCGCTGAAGACAGCAGGTAGATTTCAGAAAGCACCGGCTTGGCGCCGCCCTCCCACTGCACGGTGATGTCCTTGACGATGCCCGTGGCGGATTCTCCGGCGGCACGAGCCTTCTTCACCGCCGCAGCAAAACGGAAATCAGTTACCGGTTGGCTTAACGTCCCCAGCGTCACCTTGGTGGTCTCGTTGAACGTGTCGTCCGTGTACAGTTCGGCAGTCACCGTGGCGTTGGACGGCGTACCTTGAGACACCAAACGAATGCCCTGATATCCCTTACCGTCCGCATCCATCGGCGTATCCACGTTGTACTGCAAGGTACCTTCGTCATCGCGCGGCGCCCATACGGTGCTCAGGTCACGGTCGAGCAGGTTCGCCGGACTCATATTGTCCGCTTCGCCGTTGCCGGACTGCACGAATGCCCCACCGTCATAGTTGCTCACATATGCGCCGTTGTTGATGATGAAATCACCGGCCACCCAACGATAGGCGTACGGTGCGGTGAAGCGCACGCGCAGGTAGCGGCCCTTCGCGTTCAGCGGCTCCGTACCGTTCGGATCATTGGTGTTTCCCGAGGTTGTCGAATCCTTGGGATTGGCGGTATACATGTTGCCTGGATTGGCGCTGTCATGCGTCAACCATGCAGCCTGCTTGGCAGTGTCCTCGTTATAGGCGTTGTCCACCGCGGCATCATTGATTTTCAGCAGTGGCGTCCACGTTTCAGCATCCGGAGTATCCGCCACTTCCACCACGGCATTGCGGATGAAGTCCTTACTGGTTTCCGCAATCTCGTACTTCAGCGACGTGATGGTGCGCTCCTGGCCGAGGTCGAACACAATCGTGTCGTCCTTCTTCGGATAACTGTTGTATCCACCGGCGGTGCTCAAATCCTGGTCAATCATGCGATCGGGATTGCTGGCCGAGCCAATGGTGGAACTCAACACCGAGGGGTTCTTGATGGTGGTGTACTGCACGACAAGGTTCTTCAGCGACACTGCCGCATCAGCTTGGCCGGCATTGCGCACCGCCACATATCGAGCGTTGACGCCAACCTCACGAGACGTGCTGGCTGCCTTGGCGGCCTTGGACGTGTTGAGCGTATCCCATCCCAGCTTGTTCGTAGACGTGACTAGTTGGGCGCCATGCAAAACAGTGCTGCCCAAATCAACCGTCACACCGGTACGAATCGAACCGAGGTCGATGCCAACATACTGACCGGGCTTGAGCGTCACCGAACCTGAAGCAATGCTCGCTTCGCCATCCTTGTGCAGTACCTGTATATCGCCGGTATCCACACCATCGCTGGCAACGGGTGCTTCTTCGTTGCCCGTCGCCGCATACTGCGGCGTGAACTCGGCGATGCGCATCCACACAGCCTTGTCGGCAGTCACGCGCAAACGCACCGCGCTTACCGTCTGAGGTCCATCGGAGAACGTCACCGTCTGCGTGGTGTCGTTGGACACCGTGCCGAACTGCTTCCACTCGTCAGAATCGGCAGCACGATATTCGTACACGCCGCTAGACGGGAAATCATTGGTAGCGCCGGCATCGCGGGTCACGGAAACTCCGGTAAGCGTCACCGGCTTGCTGAACACAAAATCCACAGCATTGCCGGCCTTAAGCTGGTCCTTCTGCGCCGTCGCCCAGAATGCAGCCACCGTGCTGGCATCGCCATCCAAGGCATGCTCCTGAGCCCATGTGCCCGAGCCAGCCGTCATGCCTTCCAACTGCAGAGAAACCGCGGCATCGTTCCCAGGCGTCGTGTCGTCGGTCTTGTTCACCACGATTTCGTTAACATCCAAATACGCATCGATGCCGTTATCCTGCGTGGCCATCAACCGCACACCATACACGTTCTTCAACCCCAGCCCATCCTTGGAGTAAGTCACAAGGGCATTGGAATACTCCTGGTTGAACGTAGCACCTGACACATCCTGCCAATCAGCGCACTTGGCATCATACGACACCTGCAGCTGGGCGTGATAGATGTGGTTCTTGCCGCTACCCATGGTGAACGACACATCATTGACATCAATCGGCTTGCTGTATTTCACGCCGATGGTCGTACCCTTAGCAATTGCGGCAGGGTCACGGTAACTCGCAGCGGTGCTAGTGTTGCCGTCGAAGACCTGGGTTGTCGAACCAACCGGCGTATCCGTACGACTGGTAATGAACGTGCGCGTGATCGCATCCGGATCAACCGCGTTCTGCACCGCCGCAGACAGGTAGGAATCCAATGCGGCAATCGTCGGTGTAATATACGCGATACCAACCTTGGCATATTCCGTGTGATCCACGTAATGGAACCCATGCGTCTGCGAACGCCGATAAGCCTCCTGGCCTTGGGAATAGTTGCTCACCAGTTCGGAAACATTGCCTTCCAATGCAGCTTTGCCGGCATCGACAAAGTGCTGCATGGCTTCGGTAACGTCATCCCACGTGTCAATCCAGTACACAATCTGATTGAGCATGTCTTTGTTCCCTGCATTTGCGCGGTACGTCTTGGCCGCCTGCGCAAGATTGCTGAAGATACCCGCGATAGTGTCATAGTCCTGCGCGGTTACCGAATCGTTGTTCAGCTTGCTTTGCAGCGACAGCAGCGTGTCCTTGATCTCGGCGGATTCGCCTTGGTCGCCGCTCTTCCTGGCGGATTCCATCATATGCTTGGACAGCTCGCGCAAGGCATCCGAGCCTTTGGTCGCCACCGGCGAATTGTGATCGACATAGCTGAAGGAATCATTCCACATGGTATTGGTGTCCGTATTCGCCGTCCACAAATGCCAAGAAAAATCAGCCGCCATGAAAATAGCCTGCTTGCTCGGCTCGGACTGCTGCATCGGATTCAAGACCAGACCCTGAATATTGCCAGGCTTGACGTCCTTGCCCAGGAAACTGTCGTGACCGCCCATAATCAAACCGGACTTGGTGTTGTCGGAGCACGGCCAGTTGATCCACATGAACGGCGAGACTCCGGACGTCTTGGTGAAGTTGGAAGTGAAGTTGTTGTTCACCGTACCCCACACTTCGCCGCCAGTGTTCACCACTTGCACGGTGCTCGGCAGGTTCTTGTACCATGCCTCGCCCCAAGACATATAGTTCGGCGGACAGAACACGATGGTGTCCTTGAGTCCGGCATACTTCGCCGTACCGTCGGCGTTCTTCTCCGCCTGCAACCCGTGCAACCAACCGGTCATATCTTCAAGTAGCTTGGTATATAACGCTTGGCCCTGGTCTGCGGCATCGTCGGCGAGAATCGCGATCTGGCGCACACCGGCCTTGTCGATGACCTGCAGGAACTTGGCCTTGAGTTTGGCCACGGTAGTGTCATAGTTCGCGCTGGTAATCGGATTGCTCATGAACGGGTGCAGCGCGTAGACAAAGCGGCACTTCGACTCATTGCCGGCCACCGCTTCCTTGGTGATGTTCTGCAGCTCCTCGTCTGTGTAAAGCTCCTGCCACTTCGCATTATGCTTCGGATCATCCTTCGGCGCATATACGTAGGCGTTGAGCTTGTAATAACCACCCCACTTCATCAGGTTGACGCGGTCCTCCACGCTCCACGGGTTGCCATAGTAGCCTTCGATGAAACCACGGCTTTTCACGTCGGCATAATCCTTGATGACGAAGCCGCGCAGCGAGGCATCACCCATTTGCTGGAATATTTGATACAACGTTGTGGCACCGTAGAATGCCGCATCGGTATCCTTACCTACGATCAGCACCACATCCGGCTTCCCCTCGCCGCCGGGCACCGAAGCCAACACGTAAGCATCGGTCTTGGAGAACAGCGTGTCCGCATCCACACCCAACGCATTGGCATGCTCGTTCAGATACACATCGGCCACATCGCCTTGAGCGCCGTGCACACCCATTAAGAACACCGTGCCGGACTGCGGGATATCCTGCGCCCTGGTAGCGGTAATCCCTTGCAGTTTCAACGCTTCCTGCAAACGGCCCACGGTTTCGGTATCGATGGACGAACCGATAACCGTAGTGGCCGCTCCTCGCAACACCTGACTTCCGTCAGCGTACGCAATAGACTGCGGCGTGGGATACAGCTTATACCCCTGTTGCGCTTCGCCAGCGGCAGCAACCGACGAATCTGCCCATGCCGCCGTCGGCTTGAGCGCACCCGGTCCGCCTATGGCCATTGCGGCGGACAGACATGCCGCTATCGCAACAGCCACACCTTTCTTCAACGATGCCCCGTTCATACAGCTCCTTCTGTATCGTCGTTTGATATCGCCAACTCTGGCGACAAGGATGCTGCAAGTATACTATCTTTACAATTATCGATGCGATAGACGGAGTGTCTCATTATTCGCCGAAGGCACGGCGTCACCAATCACGCATCACAACTGTTCGGACAGCTCCATCCACTCCAGCTCCAGTTCTTCGATTTGCCCGCGCACCTCCTGCACTTGCGCGTTCAGCTCACCCAGGCCCACATAATCACTCGGGTCATGACCCGCCATCTGCACTTCCAGCGCATCACGCCGCTCTTCCAGCTTCGCCAGCTTGCGCTCAATCGCACCGACGCGTTTCGATGCCTCGTGGAATGCCTTGCCCGTGAGTTTGCCCGCAACATCCTGCGTTGGCGCAGCACCGTCAGCAGCAGACGATGCAACGCCATCACCGGCAGCCGTTCCGCCGCCAGCCGCACCGGCAGACTGCCCCGATACGCCAGCATGCTGCGCCTGCTCAACCATCCGCAGATAATCGTCCACACCGCCGGGCAGATGGCGCACCTTGCCGCCGATCAGCGCAAACTGCTGGTCGGTGACGCGCTCCAGCAGATACCGGTCATGAGACACCACAATCAAGGTGCCGGGCCACGTATCCAGCAAATCCTCCATCACCGCCAGCATGTCGGTATCCAGATCATTGCCCGGCTCGTCAAGAATGAGCACATTCGGCTCATCCAACAAAATCAGCAGCAACTGCATACGACGCTTCTGCCCGCCCGACAGGTCACGAATCGGCGTCATCAGCTGTGCGCTGGCAAATCCCAAACGCTCCATCAGCTGCCCGGGCGTGACCTCCTTGCCGTCTACCACATAACTCGGCTTGTACCGGCTGAGCACTTCCTTGATTTTATATTTACCCAGCTTCTCCAGTTCATCCAACTGCTGGGTAAGCACGGCGAATTTTACGGTTTTGCCGATATTCACCCGACCCGAAGTCGGCGTCAACGAACCATCCAAGATCTTGAGCAATGTGGACTTGCCCGCGCCGTTTGCCCCCACAATGCCAAAACGGTCGCCAGGACCAATCAGCCAAGTGACATCATCCAGCACCTTACGGCCCGACACGGTGACATGTCGCGCCGCCGCCGTATCCGACGAATCATCCGCTTCGCCCCGCGTATCCACCGCAATCTCCACCGACCCCTGCACCGTCGGCTCGGCGTAGAGCGCCGGCACCACATCGACCTGCGACGCCGAACGTTCCATCGCCGCCACATCGGGATCCACGCCAGACGCCCCGTCACGCTCATAAATCTGCGTCACGTCAATCAAATCGACCACCTGCTTGCCCAAACGGGACGTGGCCATCTGCCGCAATTCCAACTCATTGCGCATCGGCGGCACGTCGGCGATCAACTCACGCGCCTGCTTCACATGAAACTTCTGCTTGGTCGAACGAGCGCGAGCGCCACGGCTCAGCCATGCCAACTCCTTGCGCGCAAGATTGCGACGGCGTTCCTCGCGAACATTCGCCTGACGCTCACGTTCCACCCGCTGCAGCATATACGCGCTGTAGCCGCCCTCAAACGGGTCGATAACACCGTCATGCACTTCCCACATGGATTCGCATACCTCGTCGAGGAACCAGCGGTCGTGCGTCACCACCAGCAACGCGCCTTGCCCCGAAGCCCAGCGGTGCCGCAAATGCTCGGCCAACCAATGAATGGTCACCACGTCCAAGTGGTTGGTCGGCTCGTCGAGAGCGAGAATATCCCAATCCTTGAGCAACAATCGCGCCAAATCAGCGCGGCGTCGCTGCCCGCCCGACAACGATCCAACTTTGGCTTCCAAACTCATACCGCCCAGCAATGCCTGCACGATTTCACGCGAACGAGCCTCGCTTGCCCACTCGTAATCGGCACGCCCTTCCAATGCCGCTTCGCGAATGGTTTGCTCATCGCGCAATGGGTCGCGCTGATCCAGCATGCCGAAGGTCAGCCCGCCGCGTTTGGTCACTCGCCCGGAATCAGGTTCCTGAGTGCCGGCGAACAAGTGCAGCAACGTCGATTTGCCGTCGCCATTGCGGCCCACAATGCCGATGCGATCGCCTTCGAATACGCCCTGCGTGACGTTCGTGAACACGGTTTTCGTGGCGAACGACAGCGAAACTTGTTCCAAACCCAAATCATACGTCGGCATAATTTCCCACCGTAGAACATCGAGGCGACCGCCAAGGCAACCTGGCGACACCATCAAGAGCAGGCCGCTCTCACATCCACGACGGACTGGCGAGCGTCCGGGTCGTTCCTATCGTTCCAAGGCTTGCGCGTATGTGCGGCATCGTGCCGCGAATCCGGAAAACACGTCGTCGGCAAACGATTGGATATGCGGATTGACGGCGGCGAACTCCTCACGCAGCGTCGCAATCCTGGACTTCTTCATGCCTTTGACCATCGCAGGCTCGACAAGCCACTCTTCAAACATGGTGGAAGTTACTTCCAAATGAAACTGCATGCAGAGCGCCGACCCCACCCGGTATGCCTGCACCTTACTCTGGCTTGATCGCGCCAACAACTGTGCGCCTGCGGGAAGCCCCACGCACTCACGGTGCCAATGCAACGCCGGCATTTGCTTGTTCCACATGGAAAAATAGTCATGTTTATCCATGCGCTTGATGGCATCGAAGCCGATTTCCGGCTCGTCCATTGTCGAAAGCTTCGCTCCCAACGCCACGGCAACGATGTGATGGCCCAACCCCACACCCAACACAGGCTTGCCTACGCTGAGTGCCGCTTTCGCCAGTTTGGCTTCCGCTTTCAATCCGGGATATTTGTCCGTATCGGCCACGCTCATGGGACCACCCAAAAACACCACACCCGCCAGCTCATCAAAATCCGGCCAATCGGGCTTCTTCTGCCGCGACACATCTACCACGCTGGCGGCCACACCCAAGTCTTCCAGGTTCTCCAAAATACGCCCCGGGCGCTGCCATGGGGCATGCTGAAGCATAAGCACTTGCGATGTTGGCATGTTTCCATTGTGACACTGGGCAATCCCAAGCGGCTCTTGTCGCCTAACGCGAATACGCTTACTCATATGACGAAAGCCCAAGAATCCCAACGTTCCGACCCGTCCGCAACGCCGTCACTGTGCGAGGCGGCGAGCAGCCTGCGCCTGTACGACACCGCCTGCCATAGCGTCGTGCCGTTCACGCCGGTGCACCCCGGCAAGGTCGGCATGTATGTGTGCGGGGCGACCGTGCAGAGCGCGCCGCACATCGGACACATCCGCGCCGGTGTGGCCTTCGATATCGTGCGCCGTTGGCTGATGCGTTTGGGCTACGACGTGACGTTCGTGCGCAATGTCACCGACATTGACGACAAGATTTTGGACAAGGCCGCTGCAGCCGGCGAACAATGGTGGGCGCGTGCCTACCATTACGAACGCGAGTTTTCCCAAGCCTATGACACATTGGGCCTCATGCCGCCGAGCGTCGAGCCGCGAGCCACCGGGCACATCACGGACATGGTGGCACTGGTGGAACGACTGATCGCACGCGGGCACGCCTACATGGTGCGTGACGACGCCGGCAATCCCACGGGCGACGTGTATTTCGACGTTCCCTCTTGGCCGCATTACGGCGAACTTACCCATCAGAAACAAAGCACGGCTGCGCCGGCCGACGATGCCGCCACGGTGGCCGACGCCATGGGCCCGAGCGTCGACGCGTCCGGCAACGATCCTTACAACCCCGCCGATCCGGCCGATATGTCGGACGACAAGCATGATCCCCGCGACTTCGCGCTGTGGAAATCTCCGAAGCCCTCCGATCCTGAATCGGCACGATGGACAACACCATTTGGCATGGGACGCCCCGGCTGGCATTTGGAATGCTCGGCCATGAGCCACCGTTATTTGGGCGACGCCTTCGACATTCACGGCGGCGGCCTCGACCTACGCTTCCCGCATCACGAAAACGAGATGGCGCAAAGCCGGGCCGCAGGCTGGGGATTCGCGCAATACTGGATGCATTCGGCGTGGGTGACCGCCAAGGGCGAAAAAATGAGCAAGTCCCTGGGCAATGGCCTGTCCGTTCCCGCCGTGCTCGCCGAACATAGCCCGTGGGTGGTCCGCTATGCCTTGGGCAGCGTCCAGTATCGTTCGATGCTGGAGTGGTCAGATCAGACGCTGGTCGAAGCGCACAGCGCCTTCGAGCGCATCAGCAACTTCCTCGATCGCGCCGGTGCGGTCATCGAGCAGCCAACCGTCGAGCATGTGCGAGCTGTCACCGCCGACGAACTGCCGAACGACTTCGTGTCCGCTATGAACGAGGATTGCAACGTGTCCGGCGCTACGGCCGCCATCTTCACCGCCATCCGCGAGGGCAACAGCATTCTCGACGCCGTGCAGTCCGGGCGCGACGACGTACCGCAAGCGGCCGCCCGATGGGGCACGACCGCCAAGCAGGCGTTGGAGAACTCGGTACTGGCCGTACGTGCCATGCTCGACACCTTGGGGCTTGACCCGCTGGCCGAACCGTGGAGCGCCCAACAGTCCAACGGTGATACCGACGATGCCGCCACCGAAGCGTTGGACGCCCTTATCCAGGCTCAATTGCAAGCTCGCGCAGAAGCCCGCAAATCCAAGGATTTCGCTACGGCAGATGCCATTCGAGATACCTTGAAGAACGCCGGCATCGTTGTGGAGGACGGCCCGCAAGGTTCGTCCTGGAGCCTGGCCTAACCGCACTGGCCGCTTTGCAGCGCTTACGCGGCAGGCCAGGAACACGGTGTCGCCCGTCCCCATACCCCAATCCCCCATGCGGCGTCCACTGCCCATGGGGCTCGTTGCATACCGCAGGCACCATACCTCGTTCCATATATGAATATGGTGGGGCGGCACTTACGTGCCGCCCCACCATGAGGAGGAAGTGGGACAATGAAGTCTCTAGGGGATTAGAAGCCGCCCTGCTCGATTACGGCAATGTGGGCTTCCAGACCTTCGCGCTCCAGGAAGTAGCTCAACGGCTGCAGCTCGTCGGCCTCGTAACGCTCGCGGAACGCGGCGATCTGCTCGTCGGAGTAGAGGCGCGGTTCCAGCTCCAGCATTTCGGCGGGCAGCGGACGGTCGCCGCTGATCTTGGCGTCGATCACCACCACCTTACCGTTGCGCACATCTTCCTTGGCCTTGGCAAAAATCTCCTTGGCCTGGCTGATTTCGGTCAGCGTGTAGCCAACGGCACCCATGGCGCGCGCCACGGCGGCGTAATCCACATCCATGAAGTGCACGCCAAGGTAGCCCAGGTTGGTGTCTTCCTGCTCGTCCTTGATGAAGCCGAACTGCTTGTTCGCGAACACGACGTTGATCATCGGCAGCTCGTACTGCACGGCCGTCGCCAAATCCTGCATGGTCATGGCGAAGCCACCATCGCCGGCGAGATTCCAAATCTCACGCTCGGGGAAATCCAGCTTGGCGGAAATCGCACCCGGCAGACCGATGCCCATCGTGGCAAACAGCGAGGAGGTGCGCCACATCTGCTTCGGATTCATGTGCAGATGACGAATCGAGGTCTGGGTCACATCACCAACGTCGACGGAGAAGATGGCGTCCTCGTCCGCGGTCTCATTAATGGCGTTGTACACCTGATACAGCTGCAGATCGCCGTCGGTCTTGGTTTCCAACTTGTGGACGTAGGCGTTCCAATTGGCCACGTTTGCCACATTGGCACGCCACCATGGCGTGCTGTCCTTCTCGTCGACCTTCTCATAGATCGCACGCAGGGCGTCACCGGCATCGCCCAAGATGGCGACATCCGTGTAATGACGCTTCCCCAGCTTGGACGGGTCGATGTCGATCTGCACGAACTTCTTCACATTCTTGAAAAGATTGGACACTTCGGCGAACGGATAGTTGTTGCCGACGAACAGTACAGTGTCAGCCTCGGGGAAGACCTCCACGCTCGGCTTGGTGGACACACGGTTCGGGCTGCCCAACAGCACTTCAAAATCGGATGGGAAATTATCGAAGCTGATGCCGGTGTTGGCCAGCGGAGCCTTGATCTTGCGGCACAGGTCCATCACGATCTGATGCTCACCGCGAGTACCGATGCCCGCGAACACCACCGGACGCTCAGCCTGGTTGAGGATCTGCACAGCCGCATCGATATCGGCTTCGTTGAGCTGCGGCTTGGGGAAGCGGCGGAATGCATTGGCGGCGGAATACCAGCCGTCTTCGGGGATATCCTCCCAGCCGAGGTTGACCGGTAGCTGCACGACGGCAACGCCACGCTTGGCATACGCCTGGCGAATCGCCTCGTCGATGACGTGCGGCATTTGCGCCGCGGTGGACACCTGACGGTTGTAGACAGCCACATCAGCGTAGATTGGGTTCTCGTTCATTTCCTGGAAGGTATCCCAGTTCAGGCCAACGGTGCCGAACTGGCCGATCAGGGCCAAGACCGGCACATGCTCTTCGCGGGCGTCATACAGGCCATTGAGCGTATGCGTGCCGCCGGGGCCAGCCGAACCGAAGCATACGCCTATATGGCCGGTGTACTTGGCGTGCATGGAGGCGGCGAGCGCGCCGACTTCCTCATGACGCACCTGGACGTAGTCAATGTTGTCACGCTCAACGTACAGCGCATCCATCAGCGAGTTGATCGAACCGCCGGGAATGCCGTAGATATGCTTGACACCCCAGGATTCGAGCACCTTGACGGTAGCGACACCGGCTTTGATGGTGCCTTCCTTATGCTCGTTGGCCGACTTGCTGTCGAAGCCAAACTGAATAACGTTTTTCGCCATGAGTAGCTCCTTTGCCTACCGGACTTGTAGTCCCGTCGTTGGTGTTGCGATACTGCTCGGCCAGTTGCGCCCGGCGGTTTCGCGCTCGCTGCGAAACCATGTCCGCGGACCGTTGCGTATCGGTTATGAGCTACCGTAACACGGTTTCATAGGCAATTCGCAGGGTTTTGTATGACCTGCATCACACTTTCCCATTTATGCCTATGACTTAACTCACATTTGGATACATATCGTCATGATGACGGCTTTGAGCAGCTGCCGGCGTAACATGTCATCTTTGATTTCGCCAGCCGCGGCCCGCTTTTCCGACGCGCCGATTAGACTGGAGAGCATTATGGCAGCATTTAGTTCTTTGACAGATAGACTCTCGAACGCCTTCCGGCATTTGAAGAGCAAAGGTAAACTTTCCGAAGCCGATATTGACGGCACCATACGCGAGATTCGCCGCGCTCTGCTCGATGCCGATGTGGCACTTGACGTGGTGCGCGCCTTCACCGGTCGCGTGCGCGAACGTGCGTTGGGAACCGAAGTCTCGCAGGCACTGAACCCGGCGCAGCAGGTTGTCAAGATCGTCCATGACGAGTTGACAGATATCCTCGGACAGGGCGTGGACCGCCCTTTGAATTTTGCGAAGAAGCCGCCCACCATCATTATGCTGGCCGGTTTGCAGGGTGCTGGCAAAACCACACTTGCCGGCAAACTAGGATACTGGCTGAAGGATTCCGGTCACACACCGCTGTTGGTCGCAGCCGATCTGCAGCGCCCCAACGCCGTCACCCAGTTGCAGGTGGTGGGCGAACGGGCGGGCGTTCCGGTGTATGCGCCTGAAAAGGGCGTGCAGTCCGATGGCGGCGACGCAGTTTCCGCTCCGGGCCTTACCACCGGCGATCCGGTGCAGGTGGCGCGCGACTCCATCGCATTGGCACAGCAGAAGTTGTATGACACGGTAATTATCGATACCGCAGGCCGCCTGGGTGTGGACGCCGAGCTTATGCAGCAGGCCCGCGATATCCGCGATGCCGTGCAGCCTGATGAAATTCTGTTCGTCATTGACGCCATGATCGGCCAGGATGCAGTCGCCACTGCCAAGGCCTTTGACGAGGGTGTGGACTTCACCGGTGTGGTCCTGTCCAAGGTGGACGGCGACGCTCGCGGCGGTGCGGCGTTGTCCGTGGCCAGCGTAACCGGCAAGCCCATTCTGTTCGCTTCCACAGGTGAAGGCCTGAAGGATTTCGAGGTCTTCCATCCCGATCGCATGGCCTCCCGCATCCTCGACATGGGCGATATTCTCACCCTTATCGAACAGGCGCAAAAGCAGTTCGATGAAGAGGAAGCCCGCAAGGCCGCTGAGAAAATGTCGCAGGGCACATTCGGTCTCGACGATTTCCTCGATCAGCTGCAGCAGGTCCGCAAGCTTGGTTCGATGAAGAGCCTGCTGGGCATGATTCCCGGTATGGCACAGCATCGCAAGGAATTGGAACAGTTTGACGAGCGCGAGATCGACCGCACCGAAGCTATCATCCGTTCCATGACCCCGGCAGAGCGACGCGATCCCAAGATTATCGATGGCTCACGCCGCGCCCGCATCGCCTATGGTGCTGGTGTCACCGTCTCTCAGGTCAACGCCTTGCTGCAGCGTTTCGAGCAAGCTGCCAAAATGATGAAGCGTATGAGCAACCGCGCAGGCGGCGGCATTCCCGGTTTCGGCGGCCCGGCCACAGGCGTCAAGAAGAACGGCAAGAAGTCTAAGAAGAAGGGCTCCAAGTCCGGCAACCCGATGAAGCGCGAGGCCGAAGAGCTCGCATTGCGCAACAAATTGGCCGGCAAAACCGGCTCGGCTGCCGGCTCGGCTTTCGTCAAGAAACCTCAGAATCCGGCATTGCCTGCCGGACTGCAGGATATGCTGGGAGAAAACGGCGAATTGCCGCCGAACCTCGGTGGCGGATTGAGTGGCCTGCTGGGCTGATCAGTCCCATTTCGTACCGGCAAAATCACTGCTGCCGGCAGAACGACCATCGTCGCGCAATGCCGGCGGCATAACACGGGAGATGCCGCCGGCATTGATGTATAGATGATCATGGAGGCATCCTATGGTTCTTTGGATATGCGCTGTACTGCTGTTGCTGATGGTTCTTTGGACGCTGTTGCGATGGCTGCCAGCCGGATGGGATGGCCACGCTCCTTTGCCATACCTCATCGCACTGATTCCTTTCCTATGGATGCCGAACGCCATTATTGCCCTCATTGCACTTGCACACCATGCACCAGCACTGACGGTCGCGGCATTGCTGAACCTGCTATGGCTTGCCTTATTGCGACTGCCGCATTACCGAGGCGTGCTTGCAAGCCGAGCCGATACGCACGAAACCACCGATGACCACCCCACCATACGGGTGATGACGCTGAACTGCCGTTTTGGACGCGCTCAAGCCTCAGATATTGTGGCGGCAGTACAGCAATATCAGGTGGATGTACTCATGTTGCAGGAGCTCTCCGAATCACTGCTACAGCAGCTGCACGAATGCGGACTTACCGACCGTCTCGCCCATCAGGCCCGCGGACGCAGCACCGCCACCGACAACGGTGGTTTCAATGCGGTATGCTCACGACTGGAACCATCATCGGCGACATCATCCATCATCGATATGCCTGCCGCCGAAGTACCCGCTCTGACGGTCACATTGCCCGCCGTCAGACAGCCGGTCACCTTAGTCAGCGTTCACCCCAAATCGCCGATGCGAGGATGCAAAGATTGGTCTGCAGGCATTCGTCGGATAGGTGAGCTTACCCGCACCACCGCCGGGCAGTCGCTCATCGTGGCCGGTGATTGCAATTCCAATACCAACCATCCCAGCTTCCGCGCCATGCTTGCGGCAGGTCTGCGTGATGCCAGTCTGGTGATTGCCCATGGCACTACGAGAACGTTCCCTTCATGGATGGCATGGCCTCGCATCGAGCTTGACCATGTGCTCCTCTACGGACCGATTCAACCGTACGACATCGCCACCCTGCCCATATCAGGCAGCGACCATTTGGCCATACTGGTGACGCTCGCCGTCGACAGTTCCTCTCCGCAGCAGGTGTAGTCGGACGACATTAGGGTGGGGATACATCCCCGATACGCGCATGGTTGTTGACACGACTTGCATCAATACGCACAAGGTGTTTCGCCCTATCCACCCCTATGAGTTATAATGACGCAGTTATTCATGTGCGCAGAGCCCTCTAATCCTGTGTGACATGAGGAACGCGTGGGTTCTCGGTTGAAGTGCCCCACACAAAATCGAAAATCCACATCCCTAAGTAACAAGGAGAGCCATCTTGGCAACCAAAATTCGTCTGAAGCGTATGGGTAAGAAGTTCTATGCCTTCTACCGTGTGGTCATCGCCGATTCCCGCAACAAGCGCGACGGCAAGTCCATCGAGGAGATCGGCATCTACGATCCGAACAAGCAGCCCTCGCTCATCCAGATTGATTCCGAGCGCGCTCAGTACTGGCTTGGCGTCGGCGCTCAGCCGAGCGAGCCCGTGTTGAAGCTCCTCAAGATCACTGGCGACTGGCAGAAGTTCAAGGGTCTGCCGGGCGCGGAAGGCACCCTGAAGGTCGCGGAAGCCGGCCCGGATGCCGCCGCTCGTGTTGAGGCCGCCGAAAACCAGGCGCAGAAGCTGAAGGCTGCGAAGTCCGAAGCTGATGCCAAGGCTAAGGCAGCCGCCGAAGCTGCAGCCACCGAAGCCGAGGAAGCTCCGGCTGAGGAAGCCCCCGCAGAGGAAGCTGAGTGATCATGCTCGCCCAAGCTGTGGAACACCTCATCACGAACATCGTTGATTTTCCCGACGATGTGTCCGTTAAGTCTCATGAGAATGCACGTGGCGAGCTGATTCGCGTGCGTGTCAATCCCGAGGATATCGGTCGTGTTATCGGTCGTAGTGGCCGTACCGCGAATGCCATTCGTACCGTGGCCCAGGCCCTGTCTGACCACAAGGTGCGCGTCGATATCATGGACGTCCGTCGATAGGCAGGGTTCCTAGCGTGGTGCGTCAACAGCATGCGGACGACCCTCAGCAGATTGAACTGCTGAGGGTCTGTCGTATTGGTCGCGCGCAGGGGCTCAAAGGCGAAGTCAATGTGCGTCTTTTCACGAGCGAACCCGAAGAGCGGTTCGCTCCCGGTTCGGTGCTCTACACCAAGGATGGAGCCCAAACCTATGTCGTTGCCCATTCACGGACCTTCAAGGACCGTTGGATCGTCAGCTTTGAGGGCGTTGCCGACCGCAATGCTTCAGAAGCGTTGAACGGCTTGGAACTCTACGGCGAAGCTGATGACGCCGAAGCCATGCTGGATGACGACGCCTGGTACCCGAAAGATTTGGTGGGCCTGCAAGCGCGGCTTGCCGACGATAATCAGCTGGGACTGCCAGCCGACCAGGTTATCGGTACCGTGGTTGATGTGTTGGATGGCCCGCAATCATTGCTGAAAATTCGCCGACCTGCACAGCAGTCCCCCGCAGCAAACGACGAGATGGACCATCAGGAACCGGAAGCGGACAACACTGCGCTGGTGCCGTTCGTCGAGCAATTGGTGCCAGACATTGACCTGGATCAGGAATATCTCACCATAGACCCGCCAGGTGGGCTTATCCCCTGGCTGTGATCACCTGCGGCCATGTTGGCATCGAGGCGACCCACAGCATCGCACCGACAACCATACGCGCAAACCCACCGACCGCGGCAATACGCACCATGACACACTCATGCAATCCGCCGTGGTACGGCTCATCACCACCCACCACCAACATCGTTACCTGGAGTATCGCAACAGCATGGATATTGACATCGTTTCCGTATTCCCTGAATATTTCGACGTTCTGGGCCTGAGTCTCTTCGGCAAAGCGCAAAGCAAGGGGCTGGTACGGGTACAAGCACACAATCTACGCCAGTGGACGCATGATGTGCATCAATCCGTGGATGACACTCCGGTCGGAGGCGGCGCAGGCATGGTGATGAAGCCCGAGGTGTGGGCCGAGTGCCTTGATGACCTGCTGCAGGATGAATTGCTACGAAACGAGCCACTCGGCGGCCAACAGGACACGTGCTCGGCACCCGCCGACAAGACAATAGCCGATACCACCGCTGAGGGCGATATTGTGCCGGAAAATACCATATCGAATATCCCCGCGCCCCCCGATGCCACTTCCAGCGACATCACGTCAGGCAATACCGTACTCATTCTCCCCAACCCTTCTGCTCCTCTGTTTACTCAACGTGACGCTACCGCATTGAGTCATGCCAACCGCCTAGTCTTCGGCTGCGGCCGCTATGAAGGATATGACGCACGTATCCCCATGTACTATCGCGATCGGGGCATCGATGTGCGCGAATATTCCATCGGAGACTACGTACTCAACGGTGGCGAAGTAGCGGTATCAGTGATGCTCGAAGCCATTACCCGCCTGCTGCCGGGATTTATGGGTAATCCCGATTCGATTGTGGAAGAATCCTACACCGGCGGCAATGCGCTGCTGGAGCACCGTCAGTACACCAAGCCGGCCACATGGCGCGATATCACAGTTCCCGAAATTCTCCTCTCCGGCGACCATGGCAAAGTGCACCGTTTCCGCCGAGACGAGGCGCTCACACGCACACATGAACTGCGACCTGATCTTATCCAACGCCTGAACTGCAAAACCTTGGATAAAGCCGATCGCAAAACATTGATGGCGCTGGGATGGGAGGTATCCGGCGAACACCCCAGACGTATGTAGTTCATCGCAGCACCATCGGCAATACTGTTGCGCAAGCCTTACGCAGTAAGCTGCTGGTCCTGATCTGTCCCAGCATGCGACACTCTTACACACGATTCCAGCTCGATGATGCGCCGCTCCAGCTCGCGCAATCGAGCCTCGTATTCGACAATCAGAGAGGCCTGATATTCCAATCCCAAGAAAGCGTCTGCCGGCACAGCGACACGGTCGTTACGGCGTTCTGAACGCCTCTGGTGACGCAGACGCAAGGTACGCGAAGAATCCACATCTACATTGACGTATCCACAACTTTCCGTCCATACGCGATGCGACACTTCACCAGAGCCAGATTCCTGTTCGCACTGCTCTCTTACCGGTTCGGAACCATACTTATGCCATGGATGGTCAGCCTTCCAACGAGCAATGCACCGTTCGATGCGCTTGTACCCCATCAAGCTAACGGGCATGCCTGCTTCAGCAAAAATCTTGGTCGGCGATTCCCCCCGCCAATAGCGACGCATGCACTCGTGACGGAAATCATCCGAGTAAAAAATACGTCCTTGCACCACCGATTTCACCGCCGGTAGTGACATCAAATATTCCCTTTCATCGTCAGTGAACGTTCCCCGCTTCATCTATGTATCCCCATAATCGATTGTGTGCGAAAAATCTCGCGTCCACCACGAACCACGTTACATGGTGGACGCGAATTCAATTGTTGTTTCGTCAATACGACCGTAAAGCTGGCGCGTATAGTTACCTGTTACCGACGACGACCATATCGTTTGCCGGTCGCACCCGCAGCCGCGGCAAGCAATCCACACAACAGCACCGGTACAATGGCGGAACCTGTATCAGCCACTGTGGTGGCTCCAGCTTCGTCATCCTCCTTACGTGCCTCACCGTTACCTACCGAATGCTGTTCAGAAGGCTCATCGTGCTTCGGCACATAAGTATTGGTGAACACAGCGCCCGTTATGCCATCGCCGTAACTGACAGTCGCGCTCAAGCGACCCTGCTGTCCAACATCAGCCACTGTTACGGTAATGACATACGCCAAGTCGTCATAGGTCATACCTTCGACGTTCCCAATCTCCTGTGTCAAAACATAGCGGTACGTACCGACACTAGTCAGCATGATGGGCTCAAACATGATGACGCCCTTGCTGTCATTCGTCACCTTGCTGGTATCGCCCTGGGCACCGATCGGCATCGGCGCGCCCTGGTCTCCCTGCAGGACGAAGCTGAACTCGCCGGACTGCAACGCCTTGCCCGACAAACGCACTGCACCGCTCACTTGCACCGAGGTAGCCAATGGCTCGTAGAAGTTGGCGAACGTCATGGTGTCCACCTCAACATTGGCGTGCACATTCGCTTCCCCCTGCTCGGCATTGTCCACCAAGAACACTCGCCACGACACTTGCAGCGTGCCGTCACCGTTATCAGTGACCGTGGCCACCGCTTCGTAGGTGCGCGCGTCATACACCACGCCCGTATGATGGTCGTTGAGCTCGCCGATCAGATAACGGTATTCACCGGTTTGCGTGAACTCAATCGCCGGGAAGTCAGCGCTGCCGTCGGCGTTGTTCGCCGCCGTCCACACAGTGTCGGCAGAAGTCTCGTCCACCATGCGGAAGTTGAACTCGTCTTCACGCAAATCACGACCGTCAATCATCGTCTTTACCGGCACGCTCGCGGTAACGCTGCTCGACACCGGCTGCACCGCATAGGTGGGATCGAACACGAAGTCCATGCCGTTCTGCGCCGCATTGCTGGACGCAACCTTGGACACGGTTATCGTGCCGTCGCCGTTGTCACGCACCGACACCTGCACGGTTTGCTCGCTCGGCTGCATGGTGACGCCAGTCACTTGCCCCGTCGCGGACACCGTATAGGTGAAGGTCTTCTCGCGCGCCTCGGACCCGACGTTCTTCTTCGTTCGAGTCGCCGACTCACCGAACACATTGTGCATGGTGTAGGTAATGTCACCGAAGTTCACCGTACCGGATTCATCACTGATGGCTGTGGTCTGCGCAGGCATCGGCGCACCTTGCGAGCCGGCAATGGTGTACGTGTATCGACCTTGGATGGCCGGCGGATTGTCGCCAGACTGCACATGCAGCTGCTCCAAACCGACAATGTTCATGGTCTGCGTAGCCGAGGCATCAGCACCGTACTCATTGACCAGCGACACCGCATCCGCACCTTGCGGATAGCTCACCGCTGCGCTCAACGTGCCATTGCCGTCATCCGTCACCGACACGGTGAGCGCCCCGGCACCAACCAGCGCGGTCACACCCGCAGGCAACGCGGCAGTGTCTTCCGCAATCGTGTACTGGTACTCGTACACAACCTGCGAGCCTTGCGCACGACGGGTGGCGATTCCATTGGCAACATCGGCGTTCAGCTGCTGCAAGCTGTAGGTCATCGGCTGGAACGTCACCGCTCCAGGCTGGCCATCGGCGGCAGCGGCGTTGGAAGCCGTTTGCACCGTCTCGCCCTTGGCGTTGCGGAGGGTGAATTGGAATTCACCGGCCTGCATTGCACGACCAATCAGCGTCTTGGACACAGCGAACGGTGCCGATGTGTCATCGCCCAGCGACGCCGAGCTCGCCGTATACGTATTGGCGAAGGTCAGATCAATCGGCTGATCGGACAACGGTGAGGACTTCGACGCGGTAACGTTCGATACCACTTCGCCGTCCACCGTGGTCGCCACCTGCAGCGTGCCCTTGCCGTCATGCGACACGGCAATCGACACCGTGTACACATGGCCACTGTTCGCATAGCCCGTAGCCGTCGGCGCCTTGCTTTGGCGTACCGTGAACGTGTACGTCTTGCCGGCATCCGCCAGAGCGAAGCTATGGCTCAGGGTAATCGGCAACGTGCTCGTGCTGGTGTTGCCATCGGCACCGCCCAGCGAGGCCGCACCGGCGGTGAGCACCTGCCCATCGGCTCCCAGCAGCGTCTTGGCGTCCTCGTTCGTCGGCTTCACCGCAAACTGGTACTGGCCTTCGTCGATAGCGCGGCCGGTCAACGTATTGACAATGCGCATGCCAACCGTTTGGTCGTAGTTCACCGTACCGGCGCTGTACTGGTTCGTAAACGTGCCGTCCTCAACCTTGGCCGTGGCGGACATCGTGCCGTCATGGTTGTCGACCACATTCACCGTCACCGTGGCCGTGTGCGTGTCATACGCCACGCCCATGTTGTCGCCCTTGGCTTGGTTCACTTCGTACACATACGTGCCCACACGGTGATATTCCATGCCGCCAAAGTCGAACAGTGCCGTCTGACCGTCGCCCTCGGTGGGTTCGGTTACCGTCGTGGTGGCGCTTTGTGGCATCGGCATATCCTTCGCGTCAATGGCCTCACCGGCGGCGGTTTCGCCGCTCTTCGCCGTCAAGGTATATGTGAACGCGAATGCGTTGGGCTTCCAAGCCGTGCCCTTCAGCAAGGACGTCAGCACGAAGTTGGTAGGCACCTTGTCTCCGGTTTGCGCCGAATAATGGTTGACGAACTGGAGATTTGCCGTGCTGCCATCGGTAACTTCACCGTCGCGGCGGGTGCCGTTGTCGACGGTGTAACCCGCTTCGGCCGCCTCTTCGAAGGTGTACGCCGTACCGGTGGGCAACCCCGTAATGGTGACCGAACCTTGATGACCCAAGGTAATCGTGTTTCCGTTGCTGACGGTGCCGCTGATCTGCTGCTGGCCATCCACCGTGCCGGTGTAGGCATATGCGCCGGTCAAGGCTTCACCTGCAGCATCATGCAACCCTACCGTAATGGTGAATCGCTTGGCAGTATCCACAGCCGTGCCATCCTGCGGATCGGTTTCGATGGTGGTACCCACCGTCACGGAACCGGCACCGACACGGGTGGAGACGACGTTGCTCTTAAGCTGCGGGTCGATGTCGCGCGGCGATTCGTTCGTATCGTTCGCCGCCTGGTCGCGAGCCACGTTCATGGTGGCGCGGGCCACGTTGTCGATACTACCGCCCGTGGCGTCCTCGTTCACCTTGGCACGGAACGTTACCGAACTCGTGGTTTCGGGGCTGATGCTGCGCACCGACCAACGCACGGTACGTTCCTGAGCGTTGTACGTGCCATCATCGGAGGCATCAATATACGTCAGGCCTTGCGGCAACGTATCTTCCACCACGGCATCGGAACGTCCGGTGCTGGAGTTGCGGAACTTCACCGTGTACGTGACGATATCGCCCACATGCGCTTCGCCTTCGGCGCGGCTGACGCCCTTGGGCGAGGCTACGGCTGCCGATACCGACGGCACGTTGACATATACCGGGTCGGTAACTTCCAGGTCGGATGCGCCCGCATACGATTCGCCTTCCACATCTACCAGCGCTTGGCTCTTCAAAGCCGTGGCCGTGGCCGCACCCTCGGCGACTTCCACTTGGAAGGACACCGTGCCGGATGCCTCGGCAGCACAATTGGGCAGCGTCCAGGAAACCACACGACTGTAGGAGCCGGCCTCATTTTCGCGCGATTGACCGCCGTGCGTAATGCTGCCGTCAACAATCGACAAACCGTCGGGCAAGCCAACCAGCACGTCCACATCTGCCGGAATGCTCTCGCCAGCCGCGTCCATCGCCGTGTTCACCCATGTCACCGTGTAGGTGAGCTTGTCACCTACGCCAACCATGTGGCGATTCACATCGATGGTCGAGGTTTCCTTGTCGTCCTCGCCAACGAAGGTCTTGGTGATCTGCTCCACGTTCTGCGGCGTCTGATAGGTGTTGGTGAAGGTCGAACCACCGTTGTCGGTGGATTCGTCGGACACCTGCACGCGCAGCTTGCCATCCAGCGGATCGGACACAGTCACCATATAGGTAAACGCGTGCTCATCATAGGTGATGAAGCGCGATGCCTGCGCGGGCTTGTCCTGCGTCACCGACACCTGATAGGTGCCCGGCTTGGTGAAGTCAAACGCACCGTCGAACACTACCGCACCGGTCGCCTGGTTCACGCCGTGCAGTTCAGTAGTCCGCACGCCATCCAGGTTCGCCGTGTCGTCATACGGCGCAATCGTTGCCGTGTAGGAGAACTCTGCGGCTTGCAACGCCACATCACGACCAGTCAACTGCGAGGTAATCTTCGGCGCATTGTCGCCGTTCACACTCACGCTCGACGCCTTATACACGTTGGTAAACGCAGCAGTGTCGGTGGCCTTGGCGTCATGCTCGTCGGCAGCAGTACGGTTATCCACCGCGGTGCTGGCCGTAAGCGCGCCCTTGCCATCGTCGGTAACGGTTACCTTCACCGTAGCGACATGGCTATCGATGGTGACGCCGTTGCCGGACTTGCCGGTCTGCTCGATTGTGTAGGAGTACGTCTTGCTCATGGCGCCGCCCATGTCGTCTTTGGTGAACTGCATGGCGCTGAACGTGTGCTTCAACGCTTCACTGCCACCCTCGGTAGCAGGCAATGTTGCGGTCAGCGTCTTGCCATCTTCGGACAACGTCTCGTGCTCGCCAGCCTTGTTTGGCATTGGCGCTGAACCTTGAGCCTTGAGCTGCAAGGTCACTGTGTCGGAAGACTTCCACACACGCCCCTGCATGGCAACCTTGGCCTTCACCGCATTGACGGAAGACAACGTCACGTCGTCCGGACGGTAGTCGTTCTCGAAGTTCAGCGTGCCGTTCGGCGTGAATGCTTCACCATTCTTGAATACCGACACCTCACGCTTCAACGCATTGCTGCTGCCGTTCTTTGTGATCTTTACAACTACCTTGTACGTCGTCGTGTCATGCGACACCTTGGCCATGCTCTTCGGCTCGTGCTGCGTAATCGTAAACGTATACGTGCCGGCATGGCGATACGTGATCGTACCCGTTGTGAAGTTCGCAATATTGGCGTCGCCGCCGGTCGCGCTAGGCGTAACCGTCAGGTCATACACCACTGTGTTGCCTTCCTGGCTTTCCACCGAGCTGCTGGCGTTGTTGTTGCTGTTGTCGATGGTCGGCATCTCGTCCTTCGACAATGCCTTGCCTTCCGCGTCGACGCCCTCGACCGCAACGTGGAACGACATGCTCTCGTCCTTGGTGAAATTCCTACCGTTCAGGGTTTCTCGAATATTCTGGAAGCCCGTGACGAATTCGGTGGAGTACTTGTTGGTGAAGTCCAACGCACCCATCTTGACGGCATCCTGCGCGGAGGCCTTTGTGTCGATGCCATTGGAATCAACCACACGCACGGCATTGACATCCGTCACCGTTATCGTGCCATGCTGCTGGTTCTCCTGCACGGTGAACGTCACCACATAGCGGGCGTTGTCCGGAGAAACGCCGGCGGCCATGTCATGCCACGTATCTTCGAAGACTTCATACGAGAAGGTCTTCTCCAGCACACCGGGCTGGTCCGCCACCGTCTTTGCGCCAGACATATCCTTGTGGCCGAACGTGATGGTGCCGAAATCGTAGGTAGCCACACCATCTACAGGTGCACCGTTCTTCACAATCTTTACCGGCTTGCCGCCGTTGTCCTGACCGTCTTCAACCCCCTCGCCCTGCGGCAACGGAGCCGAAGCATCGTTGGCACGCCACATGAAGGAAAAGTCACCTTGCTTGAGCGTGTATGAGCCGGAGGAATCCGCCATACGCTTATGGCCGCCAAGCAGCACGTCGGCATCGTCGCCATACGTGGCGTCATGCGTTACCGCATACGCATCCACGAAGTCAGCAGACGTCTTGTCACCCTTGCCGCCATAGCGCACCTCGGCTTGCAGCTTGCCCATGCCGTTATCAGTCACGGTGATGGTCACCGTACCGGCGTGACGGTCATACGTCATACCATCCGCGCCATCAGCAATGTCGGCAATGGCCTTGTCGTTATGCGCGGTTTGATTGATGGCAAACGTGTACGTGCCCGCAGCCGTAATGCGCATCGTGCCAAACGAGAACGCCTGCCGCTTGCCTTCGGTGGCATCGGTAACCTTCACCGTGCCCAATGCCGCAGCGGCTGCGCGACGCTTGCTCGATGCCATGCTCACCACACCGTCCGCCACCGCCTGGGTGGTGGCGTCATCCTGCGGGGTCAGCGTGAAGGTCATGGATTCGCCGTTCCACATGTCACGCCCGTTCAGCGTCAACGTGCCACCAACGGAGGTCTTGCCCGACAGGCTTGCCGCATTGGCATGATACGTGTTGGCGAACGTCACGCTCGGCACGCCCTGCACTTCCTTACCGTCCACCTTCGTGTGGATGGTCAACGTGCCGTCCAGGTTGTCGGTGGCCCACACCAACACCGTATGGCTGGCAGTGTCATAGGTCACGCCCTGCGATTGAGTGCCGGCCGTCTGCGCATCATCATCGGCAGGAAGCACCGGATCCAACGTGTACGACAGCACCGTGTTGTTCTCCACATCCTGCTGCGTCATGGTGATGCCGGACAGCAGCGACTCCACTGCGCTCGTCGCCGTGCCATTCTGCTGGGAGGCCGCGCCGAAGTGCTTGGTCACGCTGTTCTTGTCGAATCCAGCACGCTGCATGTCGGACTTGGTACCCGTCACCGTGAACCCAAATTCACTGTCCTTAATGTCACGACCGGTTAACGTCTGCGACACGTGCACACCCTGATACGCCTGTTGCGCAATCGAATAGGTGTTGTGGAAGGTGTAGGCGCCATCCTGCTGGGTCAAGCCAGACACCTTGGCGGAAGCCTTCATCGTGCCGTCACCCTGATCGGACACCGTGTAGGTAATCGTGGCCGTTTCGCTGCTCTTAGCCACGCCCTTGCTCACTTCGCCCGCACCCTGCTCGCTCACCGAGTACACATACGTACCCGGCTTGGAGAACGTGAAGTCGAAGGAGAACGGCGCATACTTGCCTGCCGAAGCAACGGTATCCGACGTGGCGACCGTCTTGCTGGAGCCTCCGGTAATCGCTGCCTTCAATGCCGCTTCGTCAACGGTGGAGCCATCCACCTGCGGCTTGATGTCGAAGGTGAAACTGTCGCCGTCCTGCCACTGGCGCCCATCGATCACCTTATGGAAGTCCACCGTCGCACTCTTCGGCGCAACCTGGTACGTATTGGCGAAGGACGCCACCGCCTTGTCACCGTGCTGGTAGTCGGTCGTCTGGCCGTGCTTGGTGACTGAGGTGGTCGTATGCAACGTGCCATCACCATTGTCATACACATGAATGGCCACAGTTACCGGCTGGTCGTCGTACGTGTAGCCGCCGACGCCATCGTTCACTTCGGAAACGAGATACTCATACGTCTTACCGGCGTTGGCCTTGGTGAATGTCAGCCCCTCCAAGGGATACCGATGCACGGCACCAGCTTCACCGGCAGGCCAGGTTACATATTGACCATCCGCACCACCGTAAGGATTCGAAAAGGTCGCATCATCCTGGGGCACGCTCGGTGCGCCTTCGGTAATCGGCGTAATGGTGTACGTGAAGTTGTTGGCCTGCAGCGCACGTCCCGACAGCTTCACACTCATCACAATGCCTTCGTATGCCACATCAGCCGCGGAATATGCATTGGCGAACAGGCGATCGCCACTCGTGCTGGCCTTGGCAACCAACGTGCCATTCTCATCCGTCACCGTATACGTCACCAGATACTTGTGTCCGTCCACATTCCAGCCGCTGCCGGATTCAGTGGTCTGCCAAATCTGGAACGTATAGGTGCCAGGCTTGGTGAACCGCACGCCGGGGAACGTAACCTCACCGGTCTCACCGTCCTTCAGCGCACCGGTGGTTACGGCCTGATCCTCCCAAGCTGTAAACGAATCGCCCTTGGCAAGCTGCACCGACTTATCGTTCTTGGACATGAGCTTCATGCCCAGCTCGAACTTACCTTCGGCAGCATCATGTCCCGATACCTGCACCTGCGGGCGCAGCTGGTCATCCAAGCTCACCGCACCGGTAGGAGCGGCCTTATACGTATTTGCAAACGTCATGCCCTCCGACACCGGCTGGCCTTTAGCATCGTTCACTGTCACAACCGGGTTGGTCAGCCCATCGTCATCGTGACCCACCTGCACATGTACCGTGTACGTGCGGGTGTCATACGTCATGCCATTGAGCGTGGCATGCTCGGCGCTTACACCGCTAGGCACCACTTCACTTACCGTGTAATCGTAGTTCTTGCCAATGTTGGCCGTGCCATAAGTCAGGCTCTGCGACCATGCACCCGCGGTATCCACATCAACCACAGCCGAGCCATCAGCGAAGTTCTTCACCGAACGCAACGGGTCGGACGCGCTGTCATTGCTCGCGCTCGGCGCAATGCGCACCTGGAACTTGCCAATGCGGTTGTTCGGATTGCTGCCGGTTTCATCGATGTATTGCTTGACGCCCTTCACCGTGACGGTTCGCGTATTGTGCTGCGCGTCATCATAGGTGTTGGTGAAATCAGCCGAAAACACCGCCGTCGAATCCGACAACGACTCGTCGCGGAAAATAACCTGCTCGCCATCGTCCGTCTTAGCCAGCCACATCTTGGTATTGCTTACCTTCAGCTGGCCCGCGCCGGTATCAGTCACCGTCACATGCACAAAATATGCGGCATCGGAATAATGCATACCGGCCTTGGCGACGTCCGGATGACGCTCGCTGACGAAATAGTAGTAGTCTCCGGGCTGCGTATATTCCATTGCCTTGAACTTGAACGTGACTTTGTCGCCGCTTTGATGGCCGTCACCCTCATTGGAGACGGTCACGCTCTGCACCAGGTTTGCATCGGCCTCCGGAGCAGCTTCGCTCTTGGTTTCGGCAGCCTTACCCGCCTTGCGCAGATCAAAGGTGAACGATTCGTCCTTCGCCCAAGCGCGCCCAACAACCGTCTTGGTACCGGCGATAGCGCCATCCTGCAACGTTGCCGCAGCGGCGTGATAGGTACTGGCAAACGTCACCTGCTTACGCTCATTCGCCGACAGTACACCTGAAACACCGCCGGTAGGATCAACCGTCCAGCCTTCGCCGGGGTTGACCGCCTCCACGTGGTATGACGTTCCCGGAGTCGCGCCCACGATGGTGACATGCTGCCCATCCTTCATCGACAACGTGCCCACACCATTGACCACATGCAAGGTGTCCGTGCTCGACGAACCATCAGCGTTGTACAGCGTATACAGGTAATCGTCGGTTACGGCTTCGCGGCTATTGGCAAAATGCACCTGATATGTAAACCGCTTGTCCGCGTTCTTGGTGCCATTGCCCCAATCCACCGCGTTCGCAATGCTTAACATTCCCGGCAGCGGCTTGACCATGCGGCCATTGTTGCCCAACGACACCACAATGCGCTGCCCATCCCACGACGGCGTAGACACATACGATGCCGTGTTGGTCGGATTGCCATTGTCGGACTTCTTGGCGACGGCGTAATGTTCCATCAAATCGAATCGCGGTGTGCCTGCCTTCACTACGCACGAACCGGAACCGCACTCCACATGGCCGTCCAAGTGGCTGGACGCGTTGGCGGTAATCCAAATGGTTTTCTTCTGATTATCCGCATACACCGTGCGCGGATAATAGTAGGTGGCGCTGGGATCAAACTTCGTCGCCGGATGATTGGTATCCTGTGCCGTATACAGCTTCGTATCCTTGGCGAAATAATAGAAATCATTGCTGGCGGCAGGCGTAAACGAAGCCTGCGCTCCAGACTCACCATCCCCATACGTGCTTTCATAGAAGTACACATTGCCCTGCTGGTCGCTATGAGATGCAATGTACTGCTTCATTGCCACATCAGGAGAAGCCAGCGCATCCTGCACGCCATCTTGCAAGCCAACCGAATAGAATACGCGAATCGGATTTGCGGGCTCCAGCCCGGTGGTTACCTTCCCATCCTTATCGACAAACGCAGTATACAAGCGCATCGGCAGCAACGTATCGGGAATACGGACCGCAACCGTATCGCCCTGGCCGTTGTCATGATGCTGCACTGTGATATCCATCGTATTCAGATTGACATCATGCTCATATACAGGATTGCCCGACACCGTACCCGAGAAGGTATACGTATCGGTATTGGTTTTGCTATCCGTAGTCTTCTTGGGATTGTCGAATCGATGTCCGTACGCGACCACACTAGTGAAATTGTGTACGGTCATGTAGTCGCCAAGTTGATCGGTGAACACCACCTGCTTGGCTTCCGCGCCCGACGTAGAGGTCTGCGACAACGGCGAATTGGCTTCCGAACTTACCTGCGTCCAAATATTAGCGAATGCATCAGAAAGTTTATCCGCGTCTGCTGCCACGTAGTAGTAGTTACCTTTTTGCGATCGCGTTCCAAGATTCTGATACGAGATTGCGTTCGGATAATTACTAGAGACGCCATTCATATAGGCATTGAAACGATCACTTACATCGTCTGGGTTAGCCTTAGAAAACACACCCAATATACACTGAAACATCTTCATTCTTGAGAAGATGAGCTTGACTAATAGCCCCGTTAGCGACCTCAGCATCAAATGACGACGACGAGCTCGGATCCCCGTCGGTAAAGAAAATAACGGATTTGCGAGCGTCTTTCCTCACACCCACTAAGTCTCCATCACCATCAATCACACGTCGCGCCTGATGGAGACCATAATCCGATTGAGTCCCGCCACTTGCTTTTAGCTTCCTTATCACGTTTTTCAGGGATTCAACGTTATCGGTAAAATCAGAGACAACCTGCGTATAATTCTCACCAAATAAACCACCTTCGCGGTCATTGCCCACAGCATTCGTCTCGTCACCAGCAAACTTAACCAAGCTCACACGAACAGACGCTTTCGGCAACTCGCGATTATGCTGAGCAACTTGGTCTAGAAAAAGATTCACCGAAGATTTTAAAGCTTTCAACCGCGAAGCAGAACATTCAAACAAGCACGAATGACCATCCATGGTATAGTCCATGGAGCCGGACACATCCAGCACCAGCACGATATCCGTGGGGGCAGAGCTGCTGACTTCGCCGGTAAGCTTCTGTGCGGACGACAACGCCGACAATCCAACGGTGAAATCGCCCTGCTGCGAGGGCTTCACCGTCGTGCCGCCATTGATTTCATTGCCAGATACTGTGATGCCACCGTCCGATGCCGACACCGTTTTATCGGTCCATACACGACCGGTGGTGAACGTAGAACCACTCGGATTCATGGAATCCGACCACGTACCCGAGGTATCGGGATCGGCAACCATGGTGTCGTCGGCATGCGCAGACGGCACGGACACCAAGCCAATGGAGAGCACCATGGCAGCCGCGACGAGCAGCGCCCACAACCTTGCGCCCCCTTGTTTAACAGCACGATGGCGCGCATGCGGTCCCTCAACCGTAGACGCACCCCATATACGACGGATTTCTTGGCATACTTCAACCCAAGTCTTCATCGCACAAACCCCCTGTGTCGTTTTACTTGTAAAACGTCATACGAAACATCGGAACACTTTAGTCCTCATCTAGACGGGAGTTTATGCAGTATATATAAGAAACATTGCTATTTACATGAATTTTCATGGGGGGGGGGGTCGGGTAAAAACAGATTTTTTATATTTTGTCGAATTAATTGTCAATCATTTTTCGTCGCAAGCACACCCGAAAAATTGACACCATATCGAATTAGCAACTTCATCGTTTACGCATACCCTCATATCGACAATTACTTTATAAAAATCCCCCTAAACACCCCCAACAAACATAATATGCGCAAAACTTAAAAGCTCAACCTGAAAATATACCCCCTTCTACCACTAAAATATTGCAAGATAAAGCCTCTATCGGCGTGTCTGAAATACGAAATTTTACGTATTGACCCTACAGACAACGGACCTCACCCCCCCCCCCGCGATACCCCAACCTCCTCAGACAAACATCCTTATACCGCCAGCACACTGCCGACAAGTACAAGCGTCGATAGCTATTACGCCACGTTCAGATACCATACGGTGGTTTCGCCATAATCCCGCCGCTCCGCCACGGACCAACCTTGAGGCGGTTCCGGTGGCTCAGAACGAACCGACCGTTCCAACACCACCATGCCACCAGCCGAAACCACTCCAACGGCAGCCATATCGTGCAGCAGCATCTCACAATCCTGCGTCGAAACCGCATACGGCGGGTCGATGAACACCACATCAAAGGGCGATTCGCCACGCTCAGCGTTATACATCCGCACGAAGCGTTCCGCTTTGCCCCGTACCACACGCACCGACATCGACCCATCCCAGTTACCATGGCGACGCAACACCGCACATGTTCTGGCAATGAGCGCAACAGCGGAAGCAGACACCTCCACCTCTACGACATGAGAAGCCCCCCGAGACAACGCTTCAAACCCCAAAGCTCCGGTTCCAGCATATAGATCCAACACATGCGCGTCATGTAACACACCCCACGCATCCAAACGGGAAAATATCGCCTCTTTAGTACGATCCGTCGTCGGACGGGTACCCTCACGCGGCGTGGTCAACGCCACTGCCTTAAAACGTCCCGCTATCACTCGCATATCGCCACTGTATCGAGCGCGCCCGACGCGAAACACCGCCCCACGACAACGTCAGGCACTCAATGATGCAACAACATCGATTCGTTGCCGCGCATCATATCCAACACCGCTCCAGCCAACGGCACTTCACCGGTCAAATCAGGGTCATCTGCCAGCAACGCTTGCGCATAGCAACGAGCATCCTCAATAATCGCGGCATCCTGGACCACACGCAACAGTTTCAAGCTGGAACGTAAACCCGACTGAGCGTCCCCCAGTACGTCACCCGCGCCACGCAAGGACAAATCAGCTTCGGCAATCACCGCGCCATCCAACGATGACTCCACCACCTGCAACCGTTGCTGTGCCACACTGTCTTGAGGCGCGCAGGAAACAAGAAAAGCCCAGCTCGGCAAACCACCACGCCCCACACGGCCACGCAACTGATGCAATTGAGACAATCCATAACGGTCGGCATCAAACACCACCATGCACGTGGCCAACGGCACATCCACACCCACCTCAATTACCGTCGTTGCCACCAGCAGCGGGCACTCGCCACTCACGAAACGCTCCATTACCTCGCGTTTACGTTCATCATCATCACGACCCGTCAAGGTTTGCATCGCCACCCCGCGAAGCGCATCCAATCCAGACAAGCGCTGCAAAATCTGCGTCACCGAATGCAGCACGCGCGGCTCGGCAGCTTCTTCGCCACCACGCTCACCGCCCTCCGACTCGTTGCCAAACGCCACCACCGCAGACAATTCATCCTCGGCAAGCACCTCATCCCGCTCATCGTCATCAATACGCGGGCACACTACAAACACCCGTTCCCCCGCATCAATGCGCTGCCGCACATGACGGAACATTGCCGACATAAGGCGGGCATCATCCTCCCGCACCACCACCGTGCGAATCGGTTTGCGACCTCCAGGCAACTCCGTCAGCCACGACATATCCAAATCACCAAACCACGTCATTGCCGCCGTGCGCGGAATAGGTGTCGCCGTCATCACCAACACATGCAACGCCACCTCACCATACGCATCCAACGCCGCACGTTGCTCCACGCCAAAACGGTGCTGCTCATCAATAACCGCCAACGCCAAATTCGGCGCCTGGAACGAACGCGAGAACGCCGCATGCGTAGCAACCACCACGCACGGCTCACCACTGGCAATCGTAGCTAAAGCACGACGACGCGCCGCCAATGGCATACCCCCCATGAGCAGCACCACCGGCACACCATCGCCCACCATCTTCGATATCGACGCCACATGCTGCTCGGCCAACACTTGCGTCGGCGCCACCAACACCGCTTGATACCCCGAGCCAACGGCTTGCATCATGGCAGCAAGTGCCACCACCGTCTTGCCCGAACCAACCTCACCCTGCAGCAGCCGTCGCATGGGCCGTTCGCTCGACATGTCGGCAGCAATGGCATCCACCACCGAGCGTTGCCCATCCGTCAAGGCAAAAGGTAAATCAGCCAACATCGCATCGCGCGCCGCCGTCTGCTCACACGGTATTGCACGCCGCCCGTTGCTACGCAACCGCGACTGCACCAACGCCGTCTGACACACCAACGCTTCTTCATATCTCATGGTGCGCACACCATCATGAAAGTCCTTCACCGAAGGCGGCTCATGAATCGCATGCAACGCCTCGGCACGATGCAGCAGCCCCCGCTCACTGCGCATGGATTCGGGAATAATATCGGGCAATGCGCCGTCGCCCAAGGCCTGCAAGCATTGCACCACCGTATCGTGAATATGATCCGTGGAAATACGCGACGACGCATGATACACCGGACGCGGGCGACATACGCGCTGCAAACCTTCGGAAGCATCGCGCACATCGTAACGCCGCTCGCCGCGCGGCAACGCCTGCACCCCCGTCCCATCGATGGCATCTGCCAGTTCGCCGACATCCTCTCTACCACTCGCCGAACCGTCCATAGACGGCAGTACCGTCAACATGTCCGGATGGGTGAACTGCAACCGGTCTTGAAACACACTCGGCTCACCGGCAATCACCAACCGCATGCCCACATCCAAGCGGGAACACAGCCACTGCACATACTGGCGCTTGTAGGAGAAAAACACCAGGCTAGCCCGCGCCGAGCCCACCGGCGCTCCACACAACCCGGCATCCTCGACCAACACTTCGACGCGCGAACCATGCCGGGCCATAGGAGCCACCCGCACCTGCATCACGTCCACCACACATGCCATGCGCACACCGATCGACGCCTGCGACAACGCACGCATCGGTACCGGATCGGTCACGCGAAAAGGATAATACGTCAGAGCATCCTCAACCGTCACCACGCCCAATGACTTCAGCGCGCTCACACGGCGCTTGTTCGCCATAATCTGCGACAACGGGGTTTGCAAGGTAACGCTCATACTTCTCCAACATACACGAAAGCCCCGGAATCCTAGTGATCCGGGGCTTTAAGCGTGGTTTTCGCAATCTCACGCGGCGACGCGCTGAACCTTGCCCGCCTTCAGGCACTTCACGCACACGCGCAGACGAACGTTCTCGCCGTCAATCGTGGTGCGAACCGGCTGCAGGTTCGGACGGAAGGTGCGCTTATTGCGGATATGCGAATGCGAAACGGTGAAACCGGTCTGCGGTCCCTTGCCGCACACTGCGCAACGAGCTGCCATAATGGACTCCTACTATTCTTTGACTTGCAAGTCTTGTACTGTTCAAACGGCATGAGCAAACATGCGCCTGAACACACAACTACACAACTGTACAGCCACACAAGTACAAACGCAACCCTCTTGCGTGTTCTTAGAAAAGCCTCTACCACCACAGCACCACCTTGATAGTGGTCACCTATATTCTTCCACACGCTCCACGAACTGCCCAATATTAATGGAGTAAGTTCGGATAAGCAAGCGCAAGCTGTTCCACGCTATTCGCGCTCACCAAAACGACGTTATCATACACTTCGCCAGCCTCATCTACCGCACCTGGCAGAGACACCCCTCAACCGTATCCCAATATTCATATCTACGGAACGCCTGCGGAAATACCCGGGTTAGCTCCAACATCTAAGCAAAGCAGCACCTTGTCGGCTCTGCATGTTGGGCACGCCAACGCTTCGCATCACGCACAGCAGCGTCGTACTCTGCGTTCACCCCACCCGGACCCGAAGCACTTGTCCTGCTTTGCAGGCCCTGTTCCCGCTGACCACAGACGCTTGCGTAGACGACCCCTAAAAGTAATGCATAACATTACGTTTCGACGCAAGGAAGGAGGCTCGCAGACATGGCTGATATCACTACCGTTGCCGCTTATATTTTGCAGCAATGCGGAACCATGACCACTATGAAAATGCAAAAGATTGCATTTTATGCGCAAGCAGAGTTCATGGCACGTCATGCTCGCCCCCTTTTCGCCGACCCCATATCAAGCCCATCCAGTGCCGACCCTAAACGCCGGCATTCCCAGCGAACGCTCAACTTCTCACGATACAACATCGTATACACCATGTGCAGCAAGGAGGTTGGCATGAACGTTCGCTTACCGCACCATCCGCAACGTCAACACCAGGGCGAACCGAACGACCGCACCCCCACGGTTATTTCACTCGGACAAATCTGGGTCGACATCATGATGCAACTCGACGCCGTCCCTGAACCAGGCGCATTCGCTACTTCAAAACGCACATCGCCGACGATAGGAGGCAGCTATCCGGTATTGCTCGCCGCACGGCGCATGGGCTCACCGGCGAGCCACGCCGCCATCATCGGCAACGGCATGTGGGCGGATGTCATTCGCGAGCGCCTTGCAGCCAACGGCATCAGTCATATCGGACAGCATCGGGTCGACGCTGATTCGGGTTTTCGCCTAGTGCTGACCGATGGCGAGCGCAAAACATTTGTGGCGTCATATGGTGCGGAGTCGCAAGGTGAGGAAGATACGTTCAGCGCAATTGTGCCACGGCCGGGCGATGTGGTTCATATCAGCGGCAATACATTGATGGATCATACGGCCACCGGTCTAGACGCGTTCATACGCCGTCTGGACGTCAATCCCGACGACCGGCCGTATACGCTGGTGTTGAATCCGATCAACGCCCTGCAATTGGTCAGCGACCACATGTTGGAGAATTTGGTGCTTGCCCGTCCGTTGTGGTCATGCAACCGCCAGGAAGCTCACACGCTGGCCGCCCGACTGGGGGTGCATCTCACCGATAGCCAGCTCACTGTGGGTGGTAGTTTCGATAATGCCATGCGGCAGTTGTGCGATGATTTGGGCAGCGCGTTACGTGCACCGCTGGTATTACGCGCCGGCGCGAGGGGCGCGTGGGTGCGTCTTCCCGGTGGCGAAGTGAGCCATGTGGAGGGCTTCGAGACGAAGCCGGTGCATACGCGTTCGGCTGGTTCATGCCATACGGGTGCGTTGTGCGCGATGCTCGCTCAGGGCTGGTCGTTGTTGGATGCGGTGAATATCGCCAATGCGGCTGCGTCGTTGGCAATCGAACAGCATACGGATGGCGTGCCAAGATGTCCGAATCGCGACGATGTGATGGCGCTTGTCAACGCCCGGTAGCGTGGCTCCGCGAGCCTTTATGCATCTCGCGCATATGCCGGCGACGCCCCTTGTGTTCACTTTGCGTTTACCCATAATGCGCATGTCCGCCCAACCTTGGCTTTACCATAAAGGATATCGCAACCGTCTGTAGGAGTACCGATGTCGGATAACACCATGTATGAAGCGGATTTGGAAGCCGCCGCAGCTGCGGCCAAGGGGCAGGAAGCTCCCGAGGGCCTTGTCGAAGGCGCCATTTCTGGCCCCTCGGGCAAGCTGTCCAAACGCGAAAAGCAGTGGATTCTGTATGATGTCGGCAACTCGGCCTTTGTGTTGCTGTCCACGGCGGTAGTGCCGATTTACGCCAATTCGTTGCTGGAGGCCGCCGGGCACGATGATATTGTGTCTACATGGGGCTATGCGCAAACCGTGGCTTCGCTGATCATCGCTGTGCTGATGCCGATTTTGGGGTCGATTGCCGACGTGCAGGGGATGAAGATCAAGTTCTTCCTCGGATTCTTCCTTACCGGCGTGGTGATGTGCTTGGGCATGGCGCTGCCGTTGGGATGGATGGCATTCCTTGTTGTATGCGTGCTTGCCACCATCGGTTTGAATGGTTCGCTGACCTTCTATGATTCGATGCTGGTGGATACCACAAGCAACGAGCGGATGGACAAGGTATCGTCGCACGGCTACGGCTGGGGATATGTTGGGTCGACGATCCCGTTCATTATTTGTATTGCGTTGATTTTCGCCGGCCCAGCGGCATTGGGACTGGACACGGTACTGTGCACCCGTTTGAGTTTCGTGATTACCGCCGTTTGGTGGGTGGCGTTCACCGTACCGTTGCTACGCAGTTATCGTCAGGTGCACTATCGCACTACCGCCGATCATACGGGCGAAGCGGTGCGCGGCGCGTTCCGCGAGCTGGCAAGCACTTTCGGCAAGATTCGCCGCAATAAGTCCCTGTTGCTGTTCATGATTGCCTTCTTCTTCTATATCGATGCGGTTAACACGGTGATTTCCATGAGCACCTCGTATGGCACCCAGTTGGGCATTGATTCCACCCAGCTGGTGGTGGCGCTGTTGGTAACTCAGTTCGTTGCGTTCCCTTGTGCGATTCTCTATGGTCGGCTCGCCGGACGTTTCGGCGCTAAACCGATGATTGTTGCCGCCGTCATCGCATACCTTTGCATCGTGTTCTTTGCCGCATTTTTCCTAAAGTCCGCCACCGAATTTTGGATTTTGGCGATTCTTGTCGGTATGTTCCAAGGCGGCATTCAAGCACTGTCGCGCTCGTATTATGGCAAGATCATCCCGAAGAAGCATGCCAACGAATACTACGGTTTTTATGACATTTTTGGCAAAACCGCTTCTATTTTGGGCACGTTCATCGTGGCTACGACCACCACGCTGACCGGCAACGCTTCCATGGGCGTGCTGTCCATCGCCATTTTGCTCATAGTGGCACTGGTCTTTTTGCTTGCCCAGCATGATCCCACCCGTCCATAATCAGTAGATGCCCGATTCGTCACAACCCCGTGCGGTACACTCGGAACTATGCAGGGTAATAAGCGCAAGGCATTCACCACATGGCTGGTTTTTCTCATCGTCGTCGCTGTCTTATCAGCGCTGGTGTGGATGGGCTATTCGGTATTGCATTCAGGCAAAATCGTACACGGTCCCGATTCGGTGAGTACCAACACGTCTTTGCATGTCGGATTGACCGACATGCCGCAATCTTTGGACATGCGTACCAAAGAAGGCAGTAACCTTGATCGCATTATGCTCGGCAATGTGTACGAAACGTTGGTAGCCCGCGATAACGACAACAAGCTTGTGCCTGGTCTCGCCAAACGCTGGACGATATCGAAAGACGGTCTGCGATATTCGTTCGATCTACGCTCAGGAGTCCGGTTCTCCAACGGACACATGCTCACCGCCACCGATGTGGTGTGGTCTCTGCAGCAGGCTGTGAACAAGCAGTACATCGGTGCGGACAAACTTGCTGATCTTGCCGAAGTCACCAACCCAGACACCCTCACGGTCGACATCACCCTGTCGAAGGCCGACCCCATGCTGTTGCGTACCTTGTCTTCCCGCGTCGGCGCCGTGTACGATCAGGATGCCTCGGTGAATTATGCACGACAGAGCGCAGGTTCCGGCCCCTTTGCCGTCACCAAGATAACGCCGGGGTCCAGCATTACCTTGACCCGTAACAGCCACTATTGGTCGACCCCTGCGCAGGCGTCATCCTTGACGCTGCATTTTTACACAGACGAACAGGCAATGTTGCAGGATGTGGCCGATGGCAAACTCGATGTGGCATTCCCCTCGGCAGATACGGATACCTCATCAGTAGCGAATAATCCGACCATTACGGTAACCAACGGTTCCACCACGGTGAAAACCCTGATCGCCTTCAACGCCGATACGGATTCCATCATGTCGGACGGGCGTATGCGGCAAGCAGTACGGTATGCGATCGACCCCAACGCCATCGTTGCTTCCCGTAACGATGCGGCAGGCCCGCTGGGAGGCCCGTTCAGCCCGCTCGAACCAGGTTACGAAGACTTGACTGGACTGTTTCCCCACGATGTCGCTACCGGCGCGAAACTCGCCCGGTATTTCTCACCGGGATATTACAACTATGGATTGCGTTTCGTCGTGCCGCAACGATACGAATCACTGGCACAAACCATTGCGCAACAGATAGAACAGGCTAATATTCCAGTCAAGCTTGAGGCTTTGGATGATGCAGCCTTGCAGCAGCGTCTCGATTCCCGTGACTTCGACATGACCATCATCACCATGGCCGACACGAACGATACCACGCAAATCGCCACACCAAACGGATTATCCCAGTACGTCAACGGCGATGTGCAGCAGCTATACGACACGCTTATCGGCGCCACCAATAACGATGAATACATCAAAGGTCTGAAAGAGTACGCCCGCGCCTTGAGTCAGGAGGCCGTTGCGGGGTGGCTGTATTACGGCAAGGACACTATTGTCGCCGCCAATGCGATTGAGGGATACAACACCAACATGACCGACCAGATGCTGACGTTGTCCGCTTTGTACAAGAAGTAGCGGGCGCGTCCGCATGACGGAACGCCCGCACCGGTATGCCGCACGGCTTGTCACAAAGACTTCCTAGACTAGCGGTATGACAGACAGCCAAGATAAGCTCAACGCAATTCATGCTCATTTGACGCCGTTGCCCGATAAGGTTGGTGTTGACGGTCTGGAAGACAAGTGGCGCTCGGTCTGGGAGGATCAGGGCACCTACCGTTTCCAAGGGTCGCGCGACCGCAAGGCCGTCTATTCCATCGATACTCCTCCGCCCACGGTGTCGGGTTCGCTGCACGTCGGACACGTGTTCTCCTACACGCATACCGATGTCATCGCCCGCTACCAGCGCATGTGCGGCAAGGATGTGTTCTATCCGATGGGTTGGGACGACAACGGTCTGCCTACCGAGCGCCGAGTCCAGAACTACTACGGCGTGCGCGTCGACACATCGCTCAAGTACGATCCTGATTTCAAGCCGCCGTTCGAAGGCACCGACGGCAAGAAGATCAACGCCAAGGATCAGGTGCCGATCAGCCGTAAGAATTTCATCGAACTGTGTGAGCGTCTTACCGCGCAGGACGAGAAACTGTTCGAGGAATTGTGGCGTTCTCTCGGCCTGTCCGTGGATTGGACGCAGACCTATCACACCATCGGCGAGCACCCGCAGCGCGTGGCGCAGCGCGCGTTCCTGCGCAATCTCGCCCGTGGCGAAGCCTATCAGCAGGAAGCTCCCGGCTTGTGGGATGTCACGTTCCAAACCGCCGTGGCCCAAGCCGAGCTGGAGAGCCGTGAGTATCCGGGCTTCTACCACAAGGTTGCGTTCCGTTTCGAGGACGGTACCCCGATTTACATCGAAACCACCCGTCCCGAACTGCTGGCGGCCTGCACCTCGCTGATCGCCAACCCGGACGACGAACGTTACCAGCCGTACTTCGGCAAGGAAGTGTATTCGCCGCTGTTCAAGGTGAAGGTGCCGATTCTGGCCCACCCGGCCGCGGAGATGGACAAGGGCGCCGGCATCGCCATGTGCTGTACGTTCGGTGACGTGACCGACGTGCAGTGGTGGCGCGACCTCAAGCTCCCTCTGCGTTCCATCATCCAGCGCAACGGCCGCATCACCATGACCGTACCGGAGTGGATCGAGGACGAGGGCGGCAAGGCGATTTTCGAGGAAACCGCCGGCAAGACCACGTTCTCCGCGCGAACCATCATCGTCGACCATTTGCGCGAGTCCGGCGATTTGGATGGTGAACCGACGCCCACGAAGCGTATGACGAACTTCTATGAGAAGGGCGACAAGCCACTGGAAATCGTCACGTCCCGCCAGTGGTATCTCAAGAACGGCGGCACCGACAAGACACTGAACGCCGAGCTGATCGCCCGCGGCAAGGAACTGAATTTCCACCCCGATTTCATGCGCGTGCGCTACGAGAACTGGGTGAACGGCCTCAACGGCGACTGGCTGATTTCCCGCCAGCGTTTCTTCGGCGTGCCGTTCCCGCTATGGTATCCCATCGACGCGCAGGGTGAAGTGGATTACGCACATCCCATCGTGCCGTCCGAGGATCGTCTGCCCATCGACCCGACCAACGACGTGCCGGAAGGCTACACGGAGGCGCAGCGCGACCTGCCCGGTGGCTTCACCGCCGAGCAGGACATCATGGATACGTGGGCGACGTCCTCGCTGACCCCGCAGATCGTGACCCGCTGGGCCGAATCAGGCGAAGAGAACGAGGCACTGTTCAAGGCCACGTTCCCCATGGATCTGCGACCGCAGGGCCAGGATATTATCCGCACTTGGCTGTTTAGCACCGTCGATCGCGCGCATTTGGAGAACGGCTGCCTGCCGTGGGCCAACGCCACCATTTCCGGCTGGATCCTCGACCCCGACCACAAGAAGATGTCGAAGTCCAAGGGCAATGTCGTGGTGCCGAACGAGCCCATCACCAAGTACGGTGCGGATGCCGTGCGCTATTGGGCCGCCGCCGCACGACTCGGTCTCGACGCCACGTATGACGAGGGGCAGATGAAGATTGGCCGCCGTCTGGCCATCAAGCTGCTCAACGCCACTAAGTTCGCGCTGGCTATTGGCCGTGAGGATGATCAGCATCATGTGGCCGACGCCGCTACCGCCGTGTGGGATGCTTCCGCCGTCAGCGAGCCGCTGGACCGTTCGGCCATGGCACGCATGGCCCGCGTGGTGCGCGAGGCCACCGAAGCATTGAGCCAGTATGAGCATTCCAAGGCGTTGGAAACCATCGAAAGCTTCTTCTGGCAGTTCTGCGACGACTACATCGAGCTGGTGAAGAACCGCGCCTACGGCACGGCCGACGCCACCGGAGCAGTGCCGAGCGAAGCTGCCGTGGCTTCCGCCCGCGCCACTTTGGGACTCGGTCTGGATGCCTTTGCCCGCTTGCTGGCACCGTATCTGCCGTACGCGGCGGAAGAAGTGTGGTCGTGGATGCATGAGGGCGAAGGCTCGGTACATCGCGCCGCATGGCCTGCCGCCGAGGTGTATGCGGCTGCCGCCGGCGACGCCACCGAGGACGCGTTGACCTACGCGGGCGAGGCGTTGGCAGCTCTACGTGGCATCAAGTCCAAGGCGAAGGTCTCCATGAAGACTCCGATTCTTGCCGTAACGTTGGCCGCCCCGCAGACGGTGGTTGATGCGCTTAACAGCGTCAGCGCCGACTTGGCCGAAGCGGGCCGCGTCACCGGCGGCATGACCTTCGCGCAAGGCGAGACGCAGGCGCAGGGGTCCGAGGGCACATCGAACATTGCTGTGGTTTCCAGCGAATTGGGAGAGCCTCCGGCAAAGCCGAAGAAGAACTAAGCTCACAAGAGCTCAGATCGAACTGCCCAACCGGTTTAGTATCGAGCAGCGAATGAGGCGTCGGCACTCACTGTGCCGACGCCTTTCGCATATCAAGGAGCTCTCGGCTCAATACGCCATCCACCGCACTCCTCATAGTGCGCTATCTGCTCCCAAAAATCTGCCAGGCCTCCACCAAAAAAGACATCTACGATTCATCGACCGTTCATCCTTGCGTGCATGGCAATTCACGATGAAACCACATAATGAATTCGTTTGGAATCTGACTCTCTATCCATGAGGACCAAACTTCATATGAAAGGATTCATCTCATGATTCGGCATACCCGACGTAAACTGTTTGCCACGGCACTGGCCGCCTCAATGTTTGCCACCAGCATTGTCCCCACCGCATACGCCAACGACCAACAGCCGGACAGCGATCCGCTCACCACCCTACTCTCTGAATACTCTACCTACTGGCAACCTGGAACAGTAGACGCCGATGGCACCGCCACCGGCGGAACCGTGTTGAACCCAGGGGTACTTGGCCATAACGATACGATCACAGTAGCTATCAACAACGCTGCCGCAAGCGGAACAGCCGACGTCATCACCGAACAGCAACAGCGCGCCTTGCGCGATTCCGACGACAAAACCGAAAATGTGCCCGCGCAATTCGCCGATGCACTCGGGCCAGTGCTGGGCGGATACTTCGTTGATGGATACCGTAACGGAGAACTCGCCCAAGTCTTCGACGTTATGAACAGCACCGGCCGCTCCACCTCTCCCGCCAAAGCCGCTTACGCGTATCCAAGGCCATACACTAATCGCGCCACTTGGATCTCAGGGCAGGATGATACAGCTCAAGGGAAGAACAACCTTGCAGGCCTGGCAGACACGCTCAACATCATTCACGTTCCGGACGCCAATTCCACCGGGCAAACAGCCAACTATGTAGGCAATTACGGACAGGGCTCGTTTCCCTCCGGACATACGTCATCAGTGTATTCGCGCGGCGTGGCACTGGCAGTCATGCTGCCGCAGCTCGCCCCGGAGATTCTGGCCCGCACATCGGAAGCCGGTAACAACCGTATTGTACTCGGCGTGCATTACGCGCTTGACGTGATGGGCGGCCGCATTGCCGGCACCGCTTCCAACGCCGCCTACTGGGAGACGAACGCCGCCAAGGTGCAGGCCGCGTCCCAGCAATTGCAAACATATTTGACACAGCGTTGCGCCGCCGACGGCTACGGCAGCACGCTGGCCGACTGCATCGCCAATACGGGCGCAGGCAGCGACAAGGGCTATACTAACGATTTCGTAGATACGGTAGTCACCAAGCCGGTGACCGACCGCGCATCCGCACTGGCCGCCTATACCGCGCGTATGACGTACAATTTCCAACCCGCGGGCAACACTCGCGCCGCCTTCACCGCCCCTGAAGGTGCCGCCGCGCTGCTTACCATCGCCTACCCCACGCTCACCGTGGCACAGCGCAATGCGGTGCTTGCCGCCACCGCCATCACTTCCGGCTACCCGCTGGATGCTTCTTCGCAAGGCTGGCTACGCATCAATTTGGCTCGCGCGTTGAGCTCGACCGTCACGCTGAGCGAGCAGGGCGAAGTCATCGCCGTTGCTGACGCCGATGCACCTTCGGTGCAAGTCCAGCATGACAACAACAACCAGCCCGGCAACAACAACAATCAGACCGACACCGACAACACCACCACGGATACCACGACCAACAACAACGCCGCCGCCAAGACGGCGGATCTCCTGGCCGATACGGGCGTGGCATCCGCTTCCAGCGCGACCGCCCTGCTTGTACTTACGCTTGCTGGCGTCACCGTGCTGGCTGTGCGACGCCGCGCACAGCGCTAACAGCGGCTTGCGCGCACATCACGAAGGGGGCGGGCGAATCATGAGTGATTCGCCCGCCCCCTTTGACGTCGATAAGGCTGCTCGCCCCTACGGTCACTTATCGAAACACGTATGCAAAATCACCGTGGTTTCGGTGCTCACCGGCACGGTACGATGAATCAGATTCAGCAGTTCTTTCAACTCCGCCGGAGAGGCCACCCGCACCATCAGCATATAGCTTGGCGTCCCGGACACCGAGTGACAGGATGTGATACCCTGAATTCCCTCTAGCTTGCGCGGGATATCTTCCTCTTCGGAGTAATCCAACGGAGTCACCGAGACAAAAGCATTGATGGTTACGCCGCGCACATCATGGTTGACAATGGCACGGTACCCCAAAATCACGCCGCGACGTTCCAGCTTCTGCACGCGCGACTGCACCGCGGAAATCGACAAGCCGGTCTGCTGTGAAAGGAACGAAAGCGTAGCGTGGCCATCTTCTTCCAGCAAGTCAAGAATCAACTCATCAATGGAATCCAACCCCGAGCGCCCCAAGGTTTCCGCACCGAACACGTCGTTCACGTTTTTGCCTCCCGTCATATGTCTGACAACGTTTTACATACTACCCGCAATGGTTACGTCACGCCAACTCACTGTGAATAATATCGCCACATATTTGGCGTAGACACCCATCAAGACACGGACCAGCACAGGCTACAGCAGCGCACAGCGCCACACATTGTCTCACCCGCCCCACTATACGGCACATTATGGGAAGGCAAGAGAGGCGACACGCCACCAATACAGACAATATGACTGCATCGCCCTTGTGGGCCGCTCTATGATTTACTGCGATACATCGAATCTCGCCATTGTGCAACAACGTTTACCATGTCGTCTCATGTTACGATATCATCTCGCCGCGCAGCAATCGCACGATGACGTGACTTCGAAGCATCGACTACCATCGCATGGTAGCGACGCACAATCTCACGATCCAGTCCGCACTCCTCTGCCAAGCCGGTCAAACGTGCCACCTGTCTACGTTCGCGCTCACTATCCAACGCCGCAAACCCAGCCTTTGCCTTGCACTGCCCTACCTGTCGGGTTAACGCAAACCGCTGTGCCAATAACCGCACTATCATTTCATCAACAGCATCAATGGACTGGCGCAGCCGTGCAATGGACTGTGCGGCCCGACCGGCCTCACCCCCATCGCGCAACGCATCAGCCACCGCCGTGTCTTGCACACTCAAGTCGTCGCCAGTCACAACCTTCACCGTACCCATGCACACCAGCATACACGCGCCCGCATAGCACAAGTGGGGTGGCTACCGGCCCTCCCGTTAGCCACCCCACCATAGATGCGCATCAACACAGCGTCACCGCTGCCTACCAGCGGCTGTCAGCGGTCACCACACCGTTGCCGCCTGGACCACGCCGTATTCGTCTCGCTTAGTTCGCCGCACCACCGTTGCTTTGCTGCACAATCGCAGCCAAGAAATCACGGTTTGTGGCCGTCTTCTTCAAACGCGGCACCAGCGTCTGATACGCCTGCTCAGGCTCCAAACCGCCCAGCAAACGCCGCAGACGGTAAATCACCGGCAGCTCGTCAGCGGCAGTAATCAGCTCCTCACGGCGCGTACCCGACGAGTTCACGTCGATGGCCGGGAACAGACGCTTATCGGCCAATTCACGGCTCAACTTCAGCTCCATGTTGCCCGTACCCTTGAACTCCTCGAAAATCACCTCGTCCATCTTCGAACCGGTTTCCACCAGTGCGGATGAAATAATCGTCAGCGAGCCACCGTTTTCAATGTTGCGTGCCGCACCGAAGAACTTCTTCGGCGGATACAGCGCCTGTGCGTCCACACCGCCCGAAAGGATACGACCCGAAGCCGGAGCTGCGATATTGTACGCACGTGCCAAACGGGTCATTGAATCCAGCAGCACCACTACGTCTTGACCAAGCTCGACCAAACGCTTCGCGCGTTCAATCGCCAACTCGGCGACTGTCGTATGGTCGGAGGCTGGACGATCGAAGGTAGAGGAAATCACCTCACCCTGCACCGTGCGTTCCATGTCGGTCACTTCCTCAGGACGCTCGTCCACCAGCACCACCATGAGGTGAACTTCAGGATTATTGGTCGCGATCGCATTGGCGATATTCTGCAAGGTAATCGTCTTACCGGCCTTCGGAGGCGAAACAATCAAACCACGCTGTCCCTTGCCAATCGGCGCCACGATATCCATGATGCGGCCCGTCAACTTATTCGTCGTGGTTTCCTGCTTCAAACGCTCCTGCGGATACAATGGCGTCAGCTTCGCAAATTGCGGACGATTCAGCGCATCCTCCACGCTCATGCCATTCACCGAATCGATGGACTGCAACGGCACGAACTTCTGACGTTGATTGCGACGCTCGCCCTCGCGAGGTGCACGAATCGCGCCCTTCACCGCATCGCCCTTGCGCAGGCCATACTTCTTGACCTGCCCCATCGACACGTACACATCGTTCGGACCGGGCAAATACCCCGACGTACGCACGAACGCGTAGGAATCGAGAATATCGACGATACCGGCGACAGGAACCAAGTCATCCTGCTGCGGTTCCTCACGACGCTGATCGCGGCGCTCCTCGCGCTCCTGCTCGTCCATATCACGGTCACGACCACGCAGACGACGCTGATGACGGTCGCCACCACGATCACCACGTTCCCCGCGGTCACGATTACGGCCACGACGCATCTCACGCTCGTCGCCACGGGATTCACGAGTCTCGCGTGATTCGCGAGGCTCGCGCACCTCATGGGACTCACCGTCGCGCTGCTCAGGCAGGGACGCCAGAATATCGTCAAGTTCCGAATCGGTAGAATCTGTCCGTGTCTTTGGCGCATCAGCCATGCCACGGCGTCGTCGCGGCATATCCTCACGCCCCTCATGCCGGCGAGCCTCACGCAGCTCCGCCCCATCAAGCACGGCGTCGGAATCCTCCGCACCACGACGATGACGTCGACTGATCACCCGGCGATCCTGCAACGGAGCTTGCGCCTGTTCTTCCAAACTCAACTCTTGCTGACGGGGCGCAGACTGCTCCTTGTTCACCGACGCCGACGGGCGATCCTGCACACGCGTCGCCGCATGATCCTCGGTGGAAGCGGGCTTAGCCGCCACAACAGACACGCCTTGAGGCGCCTCGCCGCCGGAACGCGCAGCCTGCAGAGTTTCCATCAACTCCGTCTTGCGCATGGCGGACGTGCCGCGCAGTCCCATCTGCTTGGCAAGATCCTTAAGCTCCGACAGCTTCATATCTTCTAAATTTTGGCTAGTTGCCACTGGTATGCCTTTCTTATGCCTGCTGGACCTTGCCAGCAACAGCTCAAAAAGATTGCGGAAAACCGCTCATGAATACTCGACGCCCTGAGGGATCTATGTCGAATACCCTTACCGTACACCATCGTCCTGACGAAAAACCCCGCACACCACTTCGGCATGTCCTACATTCCTCTGATTGCGGCGGTGCGCCTATAGTAAAAGGGCGTGGCCGCAAGACCACGCCCTTCCGTACGGCACCACGCGCATCGCGCATGATCAACGTTGTTATTTCTTCTCGTGATAGGACTGCTCCGTATTCACGCTCCACACATTCTTCTTTGACGTCTTACCTGAACGGATGTTGGACACTGCCTCAATCGCCGTGGCCATCGAATGATCCTGATTGTTGTAACGATGCTGACCATTACGACCCACACAATACAGGTTGCCAAACGAATCAAGATACTCAATCAGCTCCGGCATCTGCGCGTACGTATCGAAATACGCCGGATACGCCTTGGGCACGCGCTCACGGTGCGCGTCAATAACATCGTGCGGACCACTGATGACACGCATACGCACCAGCTCCTGAATCGCGAACTTCTTCGCTTCCTCGTCGGTCAGGCTCCAGAATGAATCGCCCTCTTCGCAGAAGTACTCCAAACCGACCCACACCGTATCGTCAACATCCTTGACCAGATACGGACTCCAATTATTGAAAATCTGGATACGGCCGACCTTATAGCCCGGATCCTGCACATAAATCCAGCAATCCGGCACAATCGGCGGATTGCCCAATGTTGCGATATCCGTGGTATTGCGCAGACGAAGATGCTTGACCAGCAAACCAACTGTCACAAAATCACGGTATGGTAAGCCATTGGCCACCGTGCGCATATCAGTTGGCACCAGCTCGCCAGGCCGCTGCTCGCCATTACCCATCGCATTGACCAAATCCTTCACCGGCATCGAAGAAATAAACTGGTCGGCACGCAACTCGGTACGCACGCCCTCACTATCCTCATACACCACCGACACAATGCGACCGCCATCCTGACGAATCTGCACCACCTTGGCATCCGTGACAACATGAGCGCCAGCCTTGCGGCAGTTGGATTCCACCGTCTCCCACAACTGACCCGGACCAAGCTTGGGATACCAGAATTCCTCAATCAGCGATGTTTCCACTTGTGACGAATCCCGCTTCTTAGGCATCAGCTTGAGCACCGCATTCTTCAACACTTCCGTAATGCTCAAACCCTTAACGCGCTGCGCGCCCCAATCAGCAGAAATCTGCGAAGGATGACGCCCCCACAGCTTCTCCGTATACCCTTCGAAGAACATCGAATACAGCTTGCGCCCGAAACGGTTGATATAGAAATTTTCCAAGTTGTCTTCCGGCAACTTATGGAACATGGACTTCAGGTAACTGAAACCCGCAACCATGGTGAGCTTGAAACCCATGGCACGCAAGGTATTGGGCGACAGACTGATCGGATAATCGAAGAAACGACGGTTCCAGAAAATACGCGACACACGATGACGCTTCAGCATCACCTCGTCGGTGACTTCCGGATCAGGGCCGCCAGGCTCCAGATCATGATGACGTCCCAACTTCTTGTCATCATAGCTGGGAGCGCCCTGCAACGGCAGAGTCTGACGCCACCAATCCATAATGCGGTCATCCTTGGAAAAGAAACGGTGACCGCCAATATCCATGCGGTTGCCACGATACTTTACCGTGCGGGAAATCCCGCCGAACTCACGAGTCGCTTCCAACACGGTCACGTCATACTGCTCGGAACCGCCGTCCTTCACGAGCTCCCACGCGGCGGTCAAACCAGCCGGACCACCGCCAATAATCACCACGGATTGCTTTTGCGCCACAGGGTTCTCCTTCATCACAACAAATCACCGATAGTTTATACGAAACATCGACAAACGAACATCAGCCCTGTGCATCATTCACGAATGCCACGCAACCAGACAGCGTGCATTACGCTTCATCATGCTCTTCGCTCTTCTCGCAGAGTTCCTGGATTAGTGCATGTCGTCGGGAATGTCGATATCGCTTTTCTGCACTTCCTCCACGTTGACATCCTTGAAGGTCACCACGCGTACATTCTTGACGAAACGGTTGGAGCGGTACATATCCCACACCCAGGCGTCGGTAAGCTGCACGTCGAAATACACATCCTGACCAGCTGAACGCACGTTGAAGTCCACCTTGTTCGCCAAATAGAAACGACGTTCCGTTTCCACCACATACGTGAACAGTTTGATAACGTCACGATATTCGCGATACAAAGCCAGCTCGGCGTCGGTTTCGTAATTATCCAAGTCTTCGGCGCTCATGCTTTGTCGTCCTCCACGTCACGTTTGCGACCGCGCCCCAAAGTACGCCACCATGCCTCTTTCGAAGCAGCACGCTGGGAATCGTTATACGGCCAGTTCATTTCCTGCTCGCCGCCGCCCACATGACCACCGGCACCGGCTACCTCATTCGGCGCAGAGCCCTCTTCCGTATCACGTTGCGCCTGACCGGACTTGTCGTTGTGCTCGTCGGCCTGCACCGAAGCATCATCACGCTCGTCAGCCGACGACGACTTGGCCTGCGACTGTGAACGCACGTCGGCATCCGCCACAGCACCATCCGGCGCAGCTTGCGAACGCTGACGAATCGCCATGGAATGCTCTCGCATGCTCAACGCTTCCTTCACACCCGGATTATCTTCCAGCACATGCATGCCGAAAGCGTCCAACGAGCGAATCGGATCGTACTCATCCACCAACGTATCCATGACAATCAAGTCCTGATACTTGGCATTCTCCACATCCCACAAGCCATCGCGAGCCGTGCCCGACGGCTGGAATCCCAACGACTGGTATACGGAAATCGAACGAGTATTCTTCTCCGGCACGCCAACCCAAATGCGATGCATGCCCAACCCGGCAGGCATCGGAGCGAAACCGAAGGTCATCACACGAGGCATGGCGTCACGCGAGTATCCACGGCCACGATAATCCTTGCCCAACACCACCTGAATACGAGCCGAACGCGCCCATGCGTCGATATCGATCAGAAACACCATGCCGATGACATGATCGGCACCCGCGCCATCAGGCGTGCCATCACCGTCATGATCGCAATCCGCCAACACCGACCATGCGATGGTGCGGCGGGACTCCGGATCACCCACGCCGGACTCGTCCGGAGACCGACCCTCCATCCACGCCACCGAGCGGCGCACCCACGTATGCACCAAAGCACGCTCCGCGGAGCGATCCTTACCGGTAATGCTCGACGCGTTGTAGAAGGCATCCAGCGCATCCAACTGCGGCAAATCCTCCACCGTGGCGGGGCGCAAATGCACCATTTCACCGCGAATCGGCGGAATGACGATACGATCCGGTAACTCGCGAGCCTGCGGTTCGACCGACGGGATCTGAGCAATGTGAGTCATGCGTCTCGTTTCCTTGAATAGCGTCCATACAACCAGTTACGAACATAGCGCACTTGGCTGTATGGACGCTGAATACACACGCCGCTTAAGCGTGAATCTTCTCCATGACGATCTTGTTCACCGCCTTGGCATCGGCCTGTCCCTTAGTGGCACGCATGACCGCGCCAATGATGGCGCCCATCGGCTTCATATTGCCAGCCTTGAGCTTCTCCACCACATCCGGGTTCGCGGCAAGCGCCTCTTCGACGGCGGCAACCAACGCACCGTCATCGGACACCACCTGGAAACCATGCTTGGCCACCACGTCGTCCGGCGAACCCTCGCCAGCCAATACACCGGCAACCGTCTGCTTGGCCAGCTTGTCGTTGAGCTTGCCCTCGGCAATCAGCGCCTCAACACGAGCCACATCCTGCGCGCTCACCGGCAGCTCCTCCAAGCTGACGCCCTTGGCGTTCGCCTCACGGGACAGCTCGCCCAGCCACCACTTCTTCGCGCCGGATGCCGACGCACCAGCGGCAACCGTGGCCTCGATCAGATCAAGCGCGTCGGCATTCACCACATCGCGCATCTCCAAATCCGAGAAGCCCCACGCCTGCTGCAACGCATTGCGACGCTCACGCGGCATCTGCGGCATCTCGGCGCGCAAACGCTCAATGCGCTCCTTGGTGATGTGCAGCATCACCAAATCCGGATCAGGGAAATAACGGTAATCGTCGGCATCGGACTTCACACGGCCGCCAGCCGTCGCCTGCGAGCCTTCATCCCAGTGGCGCGTTTCCTGCAGCACCTCGCCGCCATCCGCCAAAATCGCAGCCTGACGACGAATCTCATACTGAATCGTCTTCTCGATGCCGCGGAACGAGTTCACGTTCTTCGTTTCCGAACGGGTGCCGAACGGCGCGTCCTTACTCGGACGCAGCGACACGTTCACATCGGCACGCATATTGCCCTGCTCCATACGTGCATGGGAAATATTCAGCGCACGCACAATATCGCGAATCGCACGCATATACGCGCCGGCGATTTCCGGAGCGCGCTCGCCCGCACCCTCGATGGGCTTGGTGACGATCTCAATCAGCGGCACACCCGCACGGTTGTAATCCACGAGCGAGTGATCGGCGCCTTCGATGCGACCGTCGGCACCGCCCACGTGCGTGTTCTTGCCGGCGTCATCCTCGATATGGGCACGCTCGATCGGCACGCGGAACACCGTGCCATCCTCCAGCTCCACATCCAGGTACCCGTTGCCATTGGTTGGCTTGTCGTACTGGGAAATCTGATAATTACGCGGCATATCCGGATAGAAATAGTTCTTCCGGGCGAACTGACTCCACTCAGCGATGTCGCAATGCAACGCCAAGCCCAGCTTGATGGCATAATCCACTGCCGCCTCATTGAGCACCGGCAACGAACCGGGCAAGCCTAGAGAAACCGGCGTCAGCTGCGTGTTCGGATTACCGCCGAACTCCACCTCGGCCGGGCAGAACAGCTTCGTGGTCGTGCTCAGCTCAACATGCGTTTCCAAACCAATCACCGGGTCAAACTGACGCACGGCATCGGCATACTTCATCAATTTTTCAGCCATGATTCATTCCTTCCGAAGCGTCAGCGGCCCAAACCATCAAGCCACGGGGTGTTCAGCGAACGCCAAATAGGCCCGCCCCACTGTTCCTGCAACGCGGCTTCCAACGCCGCCGCAGGCTTGTACATCACTTCGTCACGCTGCTGCGGGGCAATAAACTGAATGCCGGCGGGCAGCCCGTCGTCACTCAGACCCGACGGAATGCTCATTGCCGGAGTACCGGCAAGATTCGCGGGAATCGTGGCGATGTCGTTCATGTACATGGCCATCGGATCGTCCATCTTGTCGCCGAACTTGAACGCCGTGGAAGGACTGGTCGCAGATACCAGCACATCCACCTGCTCAAACGCCTTGTTGAAATCCTCGATGATCAGCGTGCGCACCTTCTGCGCCGAACCATACCACGCATCGTAGTATCCGGCGGACAGCGCGTACGTACCAAGAATGATGCGGCGCTTGACTTCGTCGCCGAAACCGGCCTCGCGCGTGTACGCCATCATATTCGCAGCCGTAGCGGGCACGCCCTGCGGCGGCATCACGCGCATGCCATAACGCATGCCATCGTACCGAGCCAGGTTTGAGCTCACCTCGGACGGCATGATGATGTAATACGCGCCCAACGAATACGGGAAGTGCGGGCAAGACACCTCAACCACTTCGGCGCCCATCTGCTCCAACAGCGCCACCGCTTCATGGAAACGAGCCTCGACGCCAGCCTGGAAGCCTTCGCCGCCCAGCTCCTTGACCAAGCCGATGCGCATACCGTGCAAATCGCGATTCATGCCCTCGCGAGCGGCCTGCGCCATCGGACGAGCCGGAGCGGGAATGGACGTGGAATCACGGCGGTCATGACCGCCGATAATCTCCTGCAGCAAGGCGGAATCCAACACCGTACGCGAGACCGGGCCAATCTGATCCAACGAGCTCGCCATGGCGATCGCGCCAAAACGACTCACCCCTCCATACGTGGGCTTCACGCCGACCGTGCCGGTCAATGCGCCCGGCTGACGAATCGAACCGCCGGTATCCGTACCCAAAGCCAACGGCGCCTCGAACGCGGCGACCGCAGACGCCGAGCCACCGCCGGAACCACCCGGCACGCGCTCGGTATCCCAAGGGTTGCGCGTCGGACCATATGCGGAATGCTCCGTAGAAGAACCCTGCGCAAACTCGTCAAGATTCGTCTTACCCAAAATCGGGGTGCCAGCAGCCTTCAACCGCTCGATAACCGTAGCGTCGTAAGGCGGAATCCATCCCTCAAGAATCTTGGACGCCGCCGTCGTGGCAATGCCCTTAGTCACAATCATGTCCTTGATTGCAATCGGCACACCGGCCAACGCGGACACTTCCTCGCCCTTGGCAATGCGGGCGTCAACCTCATCCGCCTGAGCCAAAGCCTGATCGGCAGAAACCGCTAGGAACGCGTGCAGACTCGGCTCCGCGGCATCCATCACCGCCAAATGCGCCTCGACCAGCTCACGGCTGGACACTTCGCCGCCGCGCACACGATCCGCCATCTCGGCGGCAGACAATGTCACCAACGATGCGTCAACCATACTCACTCCTCCCCCAAAATGCGCGGAGCCACAAACATACCCGACTCCGACACCGGTGCGCCGGAGACCGCTTCCTGCTGGCTCAACGACTGCTCGGGAACATCGGGACGCAAATACGCCTCCAGCGGCACAGGATTCGCGGTAGGCGCGACATCGGCGGACGCCACCTCCTGCACCTTGTTAATGGATTCGGCGATGACATTCAGCTCGCCTTGCAGACGGACGATTTCCTCATCCGTAAGGGCAATTCGGGCAAGATCGCCCAAATGCTCGATTTCTTCTCGTGTGAAAGTAGGCATAGCCACCACTATATGAGCCGTATGTGACACGGGGAACTCCCCCAGCGGCATGTGGACAAACGCCGCCCACGCCATGCCAGACCGTTACGACGACCAGCAGGGGCGACCATGCCGGCCCCGCCACACTAAGCTCGCAGCGATGCCTCTGCCGTCGCTGGGCACCATGATTGCACGTCGCCGCCACACGTCACTAGTGCACGTCGCTACGCTTGGTCACCACCACGCCGGCGAACAAGGATACCGCCGCCCACACCAGTACGATCAGCCCCGACTGCCACCAAGTTGGATCAAAGTACGAACCGTCACGTAACGTTACCGAACCAACGCTTACACCCGTATTTGCCGAACCTGTCAGGAAGTTCGAAACCGCCTGGCTGGGCAGGCAATTCGTAATGCCACGAATCCATGCCCAATCCTCATTCAGCGTCAATAAACCCATAATGGCTGGAGCGATCATATACAACCCGATGAACGCAAACACACCACCCGGCGTAGAACGACACACCGCGCCCAAACCAAAAGCAACCAACGCCACGCACGCACACATCATCGGTGCGCCGAGCACGGCGATCCATGGCAAGCCCCACTGGTCGGACGGCAACGGTTGGACATGCTGGTCACGCAACACCATAAGTACCGCGGCATACGACAGCAGCACCGCCACTAACGACGTCACCAGTGTCAGTATCGCCACCACCACCGCCTTCGCCATCACATACCGTCCACGGCGCGGGTTCACCATGAGGCCAACCCGAATCACGCCCTGCGCGTACTCCGAGCCGATGAACATAATGGAGAATACCGCTACGGCGAACACCGCCGTCGATAGAAAGCCAGTCACCGACAACCATTGCGCGACACCGGAAATCGTCATCGGCCCCTGCGGCAGATCAGTCGTGGATGTCGCGGCCGATCCCAGAGCGCTGCTCCCGCCTGGCCTATGGGCGGCAACCTCCATCTGGGCGACCAGAATATAACCCCACGCTGCCAACGCTGCGCCGCCAACCGCCAACACCACATCAATGGCGAGCATCCACCACGTCGAGCGCAGGCTTGTCGCCTTCACCATCTCCGCCAGCACACAGCCCGACCATCGTATGCGAGGCCGTGCCCGGCGAGCGGACTTCACACCATTCTGCTGGGCCGCGCGACGGGCGCGGCCACGTCCCATGTTCTGTGATTCACTCATTGTTCCACTCCCTGACCAGTTTCCACCGAAGCTCGTTCCCTCGATGGTGAAGAAGGCGGAGCGGGGGGCATTGACAGTGGGCGTCCACCGGCACGCGCATTGCTCGTCATACTACTGGACGTCTGCCTAGACGCATGGGCGCCCACAGCATCCGACGCTTCATCCGGTGCGGCAACCGACCCATTAGACGCCCTACCTCTATTAGGTTCATCGGCACGCAACCCGCTAAATGCATCGCTCGGAATATCCACAGTCAATGACACCGACGAATACTGCGTCTGCTCATGCGTCAGCTCCATGTAAGCCTCCTCCAACGATGCACGTTCCTCAACCAGCTCGTACACCACCAGCCCAGCCTGGGCAAACACTCGAGACGCCCTGCACATATCTGCACCTCGGATTCTGAACACATGACCATCCCGAGGATCATACGTCTGCCGCGGCAGTGCTTCGATGGACACCTGCGGCGACTTAGAGAATATAGCGTGCAGCAACTCCGGCTGCGGTGTGACAATACGCGAAGTGTGCCGCGAATGCTGAGCGACAAATCGGGAGACCGTCGTGCGTTCCAAAATCGTGCCGCGCCCGATAATCACCAAATCATCGGCCGTAAGCGCCACTTCACTCATCACATGGGAACTCAGTAACACCGCACGCCCCAACGAGGCGTAATACCGACACAACTCCCTCACCCATTTAACCCCTTCGGCATCCAAACCATTCACGGGCTCGTCCAGCACGAGATGACGGGGATTCCCCAGTAACGCCGCCGCAATGCTTAGGCGCTGATTCATACCCAAAGAAAACGTACCGACCCGGCGTTTCGCCACACCTCCCAATCCAGTAAGTTCCAGCACTTCACCTACTCGACGCCGAGGCAATCCATTCATCAAAGCCAGCGATTCGAGATGCGCGTAAGCGGTACGTCCAGGATGCGCGGACCTGGGATCAAGCACCGCTCCCACTACGGTCATCGGCGAACGCAGTGATACCAGTGGCTTGCCATCGAATACTGCGCGCCCCGACTCTGGAGCAAACAAACCCATCAACGCACGCATGGTGGTGGATTTGCCTGCACCATTGGGACCAAGGAAGCCCGTCACGCGGCCATCCAATGCGGTAAAGCTCACGTCGTTCAACACCGTAGACTCACCGAAATGATGGGTGAGATTGTCAATCTCAATCATGCTGTCAGCATAGCGCAAGATGCTTGTAACGCATGTATGCCCTGCGTGTGCCGTCCATCGAGAACCAGCGATCAAGATTCGCCGATACCCACGTCCGTCACAACCACCGATTGAAGCCCGTCGGTCATCGTGCGCCAATCGTGGCGCACACAATCAAGGTCAGCCGATCGAGACCTGCACCTAAGGCCTGGCTATCGAGGTCTGAACGCTTATCGCGGCAATGCCGCCCGTTGCGCAATCCACGCGTGCATCGCCACCGCCGCAGCAGCACCCGCATTAATGGATCGCACCGAACCAAACTGGCTGATGTACACCACGTCATCCGCCAGCTGCAATGCGGTTTCGCTCAATCCGGGACCTTCCGCACCAAACAGCATCAAACACCGTTGTGGGAATCGGTAGGTTTCCAACGGCACGGCCCCTGGCACGATATCAAGCGCGATAATGCGCGCCTGCGACCATTCTTCCACGGCCTGCCGCGCCTGTTCCTCCATCGCGCAATCGCCGCGTTGCGCCGCATCCTGCATCCGACGTTGAGCCGCGTCCACTTCGCTGGCGCACCGGACCCGCCACTGCTCCACCAACGCGGCGATGGAGGGATGGTGCTCGACATGCTGGTATAGCTCGGTCATCAACGCGCCCTTGCGGTTCCACTTATGCGGACCGACAATATGTACGGTATGAGCGGTGAACGCATTGGCCGTACGCACCATGGAGCCAATATTGAAATCGTGCGTCCAGTTTTCCACCGCCACCTCAAAACCATGACGTCCACGACGGTCCAAATCGTCGCGAATTGCCTGTACCGTCCAGTAGCGATACCGATCCAGTACATTGCGCCGATCGCCTTCATCAAGCAGTACCGGATCATAGCGTTCATCGTAGTTGTCGGACCGAGAATCGTCCGGACGCGGTTCACCGGGGTGCGTGCATTCCCATGGCCCTACGCCAACTTCGCGGAATATCGGCTCACCGGAAGCTTTCGCTGCCGCCGTAATGGGATTGGGCTCACGCATCGCTACCTGCATCGACGTCGGTCTTTGCGCGAAGCTCCGACTCCTGAAACACGCAGATGAATGGCACCTGCGACGATGCTTCGGTAACCGGATTCACCACAGTGATGTGATCCTGCGTGGCATCCAGTCCACCGATCAGCGACGCAATGGCCACCACGCTCGCCCCCTGCGCCTGCACGACGCCAAAGTCAAGGTTCAACTCGTTGCCATTGCGCAATGTGACCAATGACGATGTTTGCACATATGACTTTTCGGAGAGCCAGGCATCCACCAACAGCACTCGTTTGCCGGCAATCGAGGGTCCCTTGGTCGAAGGGTATACGAAGTCCATCAGAAAGCCGTCCAAGTCCTCACCCCGCGAGGCCGCGGCATGTACCAACGCGGATACCACTGGCACGGCGGCTGCGGTGAGTGCGCCCACCGCATCGAAGTCATCGACCGAATACCCCTGTTCCTCCAAGGTATCCAACAGGAGATGACCCATGACGCCGGCACCACGATGGTCCATCGTCACGCCGAATAATTCGCTGAAAGGCTTTCCTTCGAGCTCCGTGGCCAACAAACTTCGCAATTGCTCCCGCGGTTCGAGCATAGCGAATGCCACCTGTGTGTTTGATGCTGCATGCGAAGCTGTCGGGGTGCCGTCTCGACGCACACCCGTGGGACGAAAAGTCTGCTCTTCTACCATGTGACTCAGCCTACCGTAACCACTACCGAGCCAAGCTAGCGCAGGCCAGCAAGCGCATCCTGCGCCGCCGCACCGCCGCTGCGATCACCATCTTCATCGGCAATAGATTGGGTCAGCTCGGGCGCTTGCAGCGACCGAATCGCATGCTTGTCGCCCTCCAGCAACTCCACTTGGCCGATAACCTTGCTGGGATCCATTTTCTGTAGTTTGCGAGCCGTCACCAACAAACGAGATTCCAGCGATGACGCGAACTGGTTGTACGCGGTCACCGTGCGGCCCAGCGACGAACCAAGCTTGACGGCATTCTCGCCCAGCTTGGCGAAGCGTTCATACAACTCACGCGACAAGTCGAACAACTGCCTGGCATCATCGGTCATGCTTTGTTGCTGCCACGCATACGCCACCGATTTGAGCACCGCCCACAACGTCACCGGCGAGGTCAGCGCCACTTTATGTGCGAAAGCATCATCCATCAGCGTGGGGTCGACCTGCAGCGCGGCTTGCAGCAACGCCTCATTGGGAATGAAGGCAATGACGAAATCGGGCGCCGTAGCAAACGCCTGCCAGTATGCCCTATCCGACAATGTCTTCACATGCTCGCGCAACGCCTTGGCATGCGCCTGGAGCAGGCTGGCACGCTGACGAAGCTCCTCTTCGCTCCCCGTTTCCGCGATGCTGCACGCACGCTGATAGTCCGCATACGGCACCTTGGCGTCGATAGGAATGCTTTTGCCGCCCGGCAAATGCACCACCATATCCGGGCGAAGCTGACGCCCGTCAGCCTGCACCACCACCTGCGTATCAAAGTCCACATGCTCCAACAACCCTGCGGACTCCACGATATTGCGCAACTGCGCCTCGCCCCATGCGCCGCGCACCTTATTGTCCCGCAAGGCTGCCGACAGGGACATTGTTTCCCTATCCAACCGGGACTGCTGCTCGCTCAGCCCCTTGAGCTGCGCGCCCAACTGGCCCATTTCGAGTTTGCGTCCCTCCTCGATTTGCGTCACCTTCTGCTGCAAGGCATCAAGATTCTTCTGCACGGGCGCCAATGCCGCCAACACCTTGCCCTGCTCACGCAACGACTGCTCCTGCTCCACCCGACGACGCTCCGCCTGCTCGGCTTCTCGCTCACGTTCGCGCTGCACACGCTGTGCCTCCTCCTGCCGCACGCGTTCCAACTGCTCTGCAGTGAACGATAACTGACGCTCCAACCCGTCGACCTGGGAACGACTTGTCGCCAGTTCCTGACGCAATTCCAATTCCAACCGACGAGCACGATCCTGCTCGGCCCGCAACTGCGACGCCCCTTGCGAGCGCCCCATCAACACACCCGCGACAACGGCGAGTGCCGCCACAACCAGTATCACGACGATGAACACCACGACATTATCGAACATATGTTCTATTACAATGCAGGGTGTGGACGATGAAACGCCGTCGGCCATAGATACCCCGGCCGACCCGCCGCCAGCCGCCGCAACGAACGGGCGGTGTGCGCCGGCAGAGCGTAGCCCCAACCAGCGCACACCGCCTTAGATCGCCCGACATTACCGCGTTTGGGATACCGAGGATTCTTCGGGAGCCGCGACCGACCCGCCGCCTGCCGCGCCATGTTCGGCCTCGCGAGCCTGCGCGCGCAGCGTCAGCCGTTCGCCACCGTCATAGCCCACCGATACATGGTCACCGTCATGCACGCCGCCACCCAGTAGCATCCGTGCCAGCCGGTCGCCGACCTCACGCTGCACCAACCGCCGCAGGGGACGCGCGCCATAGGCCGGATCGTATCCGGTGTCCGCTAGCCATTGGCGGGCGCTATCGCTCACCTCCAGCACTATGCGGCGCTCCGCCAAACGTTCGCCTACCTGCGCCACTTGAATGTTCACGATGTCGCCCAGCTCCTCGCGCGTCAACGGGTGGAATACCACCAGTTCGTCCAGTCGGTTGATGAACTCCGGCTTGAACTGCATGTGCACCGCATCCATCACCGCCTTGGTCTTCGCCTGCGCATCCATACTCGGATCCACCAGGAACTGCGAACCCAAATTCGATGTCATGATGAGAATGGTGTTCTTGAAGTCCACGGTACGCCCCTGCCCATCGGTCAGCCTACCGTCATCCAACACCTGCAACAGCACATCGAACACTTCGGGATGCGCTTTTTCCACCTCATCGAACAACACCACCGAGTAAGGACGGCGCCGCACAGCCTCGGTGAGTTGCCCACCCTCCTCATAACCGACATACCCAGGCGCGGCACCGATCAACCGAGATACCGACGCCTTATCCATATATTCGCTCATATCGATGCGCACCATGGCACGCTCGTCATCGAAGAGGAAATCCGCCAGCGCCTTGGCCAGTTCCGTCTTGCCCACGCCCGTAGGGCCAAGGAATAGGAACGAACCGGTAGGCCTATTAGGGTCGGCGATGCCGGCACGCGAACGACGCACCGCATCGCTCACCGCCTGGATGGCTTCGCGCTGTCCAATAACCCTCTTGGCAAGGTAATCTTCCATGGCCAGCAGTTTGTCGTTCTCGCCCTGCATCAAGCGCCCCACGGGAATACCGGTCCATTCGGAGACAATACCCGCCACCGAATCGGCATCCACGTGGTCGGGCACCATCGGCTCCACCGCTTCGGCTTCCTGGGAATCACCCTCACGCTGCGCCTGCTCCAACTCCTTTTCGATTGCCGGAATCTCACCGTACAGAATGCGGCTGGCTTTCTCCAGATCACCTTCACGGGTGGCTTTGTCGGCCTCCACACGTTTGGCATCCAATGCCACACGCAGATCGCCTACCTTATTATGCCCGGCCTTTTCCGACTCCCATCGAGCCTGCAGGCCGGCAAGCCGCTCGCGCGTACTCGCCACATCGGACTGCAGCTTCTCCAAACGGTCGCGCGAAGCGGGATCCTCCGCCTTCGACAGCTGCATCTCCTCCATCTCCAAGCGCGTGACCTTACGGCGCAATGCATCGATTTCCTCAGGGCTGGAATCAAGCTCCATACGCAGATGGGCCGCCGCCTCGTCCACCAAATCGATGGCCTTGTCCGGCAATTGACGACCGGAAATATACCGGTTGCTCAACGTGGCGGCCGCGACCAAGGCATCGTCGCCGATGGTGACCTTGTGGTGCGCCTCGTAGCGTTCCTTCAGACCACGTAGGATGGCGATGGTGTCCTCCACGCTCGGCTCGCCCACGAACACCTGCTGGAAACGACGCTCCAACGCCGGATCCTTCTCCACGTTTTCTCGATACTCATCCAACGTGGTGGCGCCGATCAGCCGCAGCTCGCCGCGCGCCAGCATGGGCTTGAGCATATTGCCCGCGTCCATGGAGCCCTCGGCCGCGCCCGCCCCGACAATGGTGTGGATCTCATCGATGAAGGTGATGATCTGTCCATCGGACTGCTTGATGTCGCCCAGCACGCTTTTGAGGCGCTCTTCGAACTCGCCGCGATACTTGCTGCCGGCGACCATCGAACCCAGGTCAAGGCTGATCACCCGCTTGTTTTGCAGCGTCGACGGTACATCGCCGGCCACAATGCGCTGCGCCAATCCTTCCACCACTGCGGTTTTGCCCACGCCCGGCTCGCCGATCAGCACGGGGTTGTTCTTGGTGCGCCGCGACAGAATCTGAATCACCCGTCGAATTTCCTCATCGCGGCCAATCACCGGATCGAGCTTGCCTTCCTTGGCGGCGGCCGTCAGATCCGTGGAAAACTTCTCCAACGCCTTATACGCACCTTCCGCGTCCGGACTGGTGACTTTCGCACTGCCCCGCACCGATGGGATGGCTTTGGCGAGGGTTTCGGCAGTGACGCCACTGGACCGCAGCAAATCCGCGACTTCGCTGGGAGCGGCCTTGGCCAACCCCATCAACAGATGTTCGGTGGAGACATACTCGTCGCCCATATCCCGCATGGCCTCTTCGGCGCTCACCAATGCGGCGGAGAGCTGCCTACTGGCCTGCGGCTGCATGGTGCTTGACCCTGCGGCGCTGGGCAGCGCCACCAACGCATTGCGCGCGCGGGCTCCAATGGCCTGCGGATCGGCGCCCGCAGCCTGGATCAATGCCGGAACCACACCGTTGCTTTGCCGCAGCAACGCATCCAGCAAATGCCACGGTTCGACTTGGGCGTTGCCGGCAGCGGCGGCGCTGCTTACGGCGTCGGCAATGGCTTCCTGCGCCATGGTGGTGAATTGTTGTTCCATATCATCCTCCGTTACCGCCCCCGATCATCAGGGGCATGTCCGTCATCTGTTATGAACAACATCCATATTAGCCACCTTATTCCCAAAAGTTGAGTGCACCACACTCAACTTTTGCAACAGCTACGAAAAACGCCGTACCAGCGGGGATGCATACCCTTTCGATACGGCGTTTCCGACAGTCCACCGACCATAGCCAGCGACAACCATTCCGCAAAAGACTCAGCGATCGGCCACCACCACATTGCGCAGCTCGCCAATACCTTCCACGCACACCACGGCCTCATCACCGGGACGCAAACGCCCCGTGGCATGCGGCGTGCCGGTCATGATGACATCCCCTGGCAGCAGCGTGGCAAAGCTGGAAATCGCGGCAATCTGCTCGGGAATGCCATGAATGAGATTCGCCGTCGAACCACTGGCGTCCTCGACTTTGCTGCCATTGAGACGGAAGCCAATCTTCGCGTCACGCCAATTCAGGTCGGTCTCAATCCACGGCCCGAGCGGACATGCCGTATCAAATCCCTTGGCACGCGTCCACGTCGGATCATTATCCTGCACATCACGCAGCGTCACATCATTGACGCAGGTAAAGCCCAGCACATACTCCATCGCCTGGTCCACCGACACATGCTTGGCGATACGACCGATCACCACCGCCACCTCGGGCTCGAAATTCATATTCTGCGAGCACGCGGGCAGCACAATCGCATCATCGGGGCCAATCACGCTGGTGCTCGGCTTGCTGAAAATCACCATATCCTCAGGCGCATGCGGCGAATCGCCATGCCCCTGCTCGAACATGTGCTGCGCATGCGCCTCGTAATTGCGGGCCAAACCGTACACCTTGGAAGGTATCACCGGAGCCAGCAGCCGCACACCATCAGCGTCCAGCGCATACCGCTTCCCCGTTGGCTGCACCTGCTGCCCGCTCAACGGGTAGCCGTCCAGCTCCACCAGATAATCCTTGCCATCCTGCTCGTCGGTTTGCACAAAGGCGTACCGCGGCATGTCATCATATGAAAAACGTGCGATTCTCATGAGGCTCAGTGTATCGCCAGCCTACCGATATTCGCGAGCGCCAAATATTGCCGTACCGATACGTACCATGGTGGAACCTTCGGCAATGGCCCACGCCAGATCGGATGACATGCCCATCGATAGTTCGGTGCAATCCTGGGTACCGACCGCCCCCGACGCCATAATGCGTTCGCGCAGCTGGCGCAACCGAGCAAAACCACCACGCACCATACGCTCGTCGTCCGTATGGGCACCCACGGTCATCAACCCGATCAGATGAATCCCATCCAGCATGCCGATATGCTGCGCGATATCCAATGCCATATCGGGAGCACACCCGGATTTGCTTTCTTCGCCGGATTCATTGACCTCCAGCATGACGTTGACGGTGATGCCGCGCATCACGGCACGACTGGCCAGACGCTGCGCCAACTGCGCGCTGTCCACGGACTGCACCGTCGATACAACCGGCAACACTTTGTTGATTTTATTCGCCTGCAATTGGCCAATGAGCTGATAGGACACCTGCGATCCCCAATCCAACCCCCGCTCCTCGCAGGCCTGACGCAACGCTTCGGCTTTCGCAACGACTTCCTGCGGACGGTTTTCTCCCAATACACGAATACCCGCATCCACAGCCGCCATAATCTCCCCGACGTTGCGCGTTTTACTCGCGGCCAGCAGCGTCACATCCTGCGCCGAACGACCTGATTCCTGCGCGGCGAGCGCCACAGTTTCGCGCACGCGGCTCACATTGTCCGCAATGGTCCGGGCACGTTCCACAGTTACTTCGCTGACGGCGAGACGTTCGGCAAGATTCTGTACCGTCGTGTGTTCGCTGGCTACCGCCACTTGTCTACCTCCTGACCGCCGTGGGCATACGTCTACGGCATACCCGACACTCCGCCTTCGCTTTATCGCCGATTACATCTCCAACAGACGACACACCGCGTCGTCCAGTACCCGGTCATCACGCCGGGCACGCACCCGATCCCATGAAAATCGCGCGATGACTTCATCCAACGACATGGCTTGCGGCAACTGCCCCTCATCCATAAGCCCCAGCAGCCATGCACACGCGCCGAGCACGCGTTCCGGGCTCACGCCCCGCTCGCGCAACTGGCCCATGTCGACGTCACGGTTGCGTTTCGCCAGCCGCCGGCCGTCCCGATCGTCAATCAACGGGATATGCGCCGCGCGAGGCCGCCACACCGTAGGCGCCAATGCATCGCACAATCTGTCCGGGATCTCACCGTCAGACCGCTCTCCAGCGGCATCACCAACGACTGGCGCGATCCGCCACCCACCGGCGCGCAAACACTCCCGCAACCATTGCTGCACGGCAAACGCGTTGAGCAGGTCACGTCCGCGCACAATATCCGTAACGCCCATATCCAGATCGTCCACGACCACGGCAAGATGATAGGCCACGATTCCATCCGAACGGCGCAGCACCACATCGCCTACCGCCGCCGGCATGTCTACCGCGATTGACCCGAACACCACATCCGTAAACCGCATCACCGCACGACTGTCATCAGGTTCCGGCACGGCAAGCCGCCACGCACATCGCGGTTCAACCTCAGCCCGTTCCCACACGCGACTCCCCAACCGCAGGGCACGACAACGACAGGTTCCCGGATACACCACCGCACCGTCACCCTCCTGTGGCGCACTAGCGGCTCGAATATCCGCCCGCGAACACCAGCAGGGATACAGCAACGGCATATCGGCGTCCAGCATACCGGTACATTCGCGTACACACGCAAGCGCTTCGGCATAACGCTCCCCACGCTGCGACTGATACATGGGCTCGCCTTGCCATTCAAGGCCCAACCACGCCAAATCATCCATAATCCACGCATCGGCATCGCGCACGGCACGCGGACCATCCACATCCTCGATACGCAGCACCATCGATTCACCGCGTTCGTGGGCAGACAACCACGCCGCCAGCATCGCCACCATATTGCCCACATGCATCCGCCCCGACGGCGTGGGCGCGAACCTACCCGTCATGACGCGATCCACAACTCCTCGTCCAACGGCCATTCCTGCGGCGTGCAACCACGCAAATCCATGGACTGCTCCTGCATCAACGGCGCGGGATTGCCCGCTCCCGAACACACTTGTTCATTATCGTAATGCCCGAGCCTGTGCCCAACCTCATGATTGATGACCATTTGGCGATATCGCGCCAACGTGCCGCCCGCCGAAAACCACGCCTGCACGCCGCCATTCCACCGCTTCACATTGATGATGACATCATCGCCCACCCGGCAGCTGTATTCGGCCGAACACCCTTGGGCGAACGAAGTCATATATTCCGGCGCCGACAGCACCAGATGCATGTCGCAGGATTGCCCTTCGCCGGCCTGCACGAACGTCGCGCCTGCGCGAGCCCACCCGCGCGGATCGTTGAGCGTGCGGTATACAGTTGCCGCAAAAGCCGACGTATCGCCCACATTCCCCTTGGTCATGACGCAATAGGTGTACTGCACAGGTGTCCGTCCCGAAGCCACGGCCGTTTGCCGGGCCTTCGACAAGATAGCTGCGCGGGTCGCATCATCCAAAGGGGCGCCCAAGTCTTGCAAGGCCTTGTCTGCCGTGGCATCGACATTACCCGTAGCACCTTCACGCTCCTGGATGCTATCGGCCGATGCGCTCCCCTGCGAACCGTCGTCCTGCGCCTCGGACCGCCTGCCCTCCTGCTTGTCCGAAGACCGCCCATCGCCAGACCGCGTATCAGCTTGCCCACCGGCCTTATGGGAAGACTTGGCATCACCGGTCGCCTCTTGCGTCACAGCAGTCGGGCGCGCCTGAACCGGCTCGCCACCAAATCCAAACAACCGCATGCCCCCGAAGCATATGCCAGCAATGACGCACACGGCAACCACCAGCACCACCAGACGCCGAATCGCATACGTGCGAGCACTAATCCGCCTACCTCGAGCCGGACGCATAGCCGCCACCACATCATGCCATATCCGCGTGCACCACCGCGCTACACCTCGCCCCCAATGCCGCAGACGACGGCGCAACCACCGAACCATGCGGCGTCGCCCCCGCGCGTCCTGCCACCAATGCGGTCTGCCCATACTCGCTCCTTAGCAATAAGCGGCTGGTCGTCCATCGGTCAACCAGCCGCTTCCATCATAAACTGCACACGTTGTCTTACACGGCAAACACCAAGTGATAAATACCCACGCCCACAATCGCACCTGCAATCGGGGCCACCACCGGAATCCACGCCTCATGCCAACGAGACGAACCCTTGTTGGGAATCGGTAGCAAGGCATGCAGCAGTCGCGGCATCAAATCACGAGCAGGATTCAGACCAGGGCCAGTCGGGCCACCCATAGACGTAACCAGGCCCCACACCACGAAGCCAACCACCATGGCCGCCGCAGCGGGAGTCTTCTCGCCCCACGGCATGGTCAGACAGCACAGCGCCGCAAGCACCAGCACCAACGTCCCGAAGAACTCGTTGACGAAGTAGTTCAGCTTGTCGTTCTCCGCATCGGTCGTGCAAAACGTCGCCAAAATCGCGTCCCGCTCTTCAGTATCGCGATAATGCGGATAGTAGGTGACATATACAATCAGCTGCCCAACCAACGCGCCCAGCAGCTGCGCAACGATGTACGGCAAGACTTCGTTCCACGGGAACATACCGTTAATGGCCTGCGCCAAGGTCATGGCGGGGTTGATATGCGCACCGGACACCGCTCCGAACATCAACACGGGGAACATAACGCCAAAACCGTAGCCCATGGCGATCGTCAGCCATCCGGCATGATGGCCCTTGGTGTTCTTCAATTCCACATTCGCCACCGCGCCGTTGCCGAACACCAGCAGCAATGCCGTGCCGACGAATTCGGCGGCGAGTTTGGTCATCAGTGAGTAATCCACAGTATTCTTCGCTCTCTTCCACAACGTGTTGTTTGGCGTGACGATCATCCGGCACCAGCGCGCAATGTTTACGACCTGTGCGCACCGTCCGACCGATCTTGCCTCCACCGTAACGCATAACCCCTACCAGCGCCTCGCGCACAGACACACTTGCCCCGCAAAACATACAAAAACCGCCGAAACCCGATCCACTCCTCGGGCTTCGGCGGCAGTCCTCTACGATGGCCGTATCAGGCGACCTTGGTGATCTTCAGCACCGCAGCACTGTAATCATCCATGGAAATGCCATCAAAGGTGAAGCTACCTCCAGCTTGGACGGTAAATGTTTGTGCCGCAACGCTGCTTGCATTGTCGGCGTTCGCATTCACCATGGCTTCCACCTGATAGGTGCCGGCCTGCTTAGCCGTGACGGTCACACTGCGTGTAGCCGCAGAACCGGCCCCTCCATTGTAGTAATCGCGCCACATCAATCCCATCGTCACATCGGGATTATTAGTTTCCAACGTAGTGAGAGTCATGTTGGCGTCGTTACTGGCCATGTGCAGATTGCGGGTGGTTTGCGCACCGACGGGCTGCGACGACCACAGATTCTGCTCATAGGCGTTGAAGATCTGCAGCAGACTCTTCACGGTCTTCTTCATATCCTTGGTCAGTGCCTGCATTTCTCCGAAGGAGTACAGACCAAACCCGATGCCGCCGCGCGCCAAAGTATCCAAAATATCACTTTGCGTATTCGGCCCGCGATCCCAGCTCACTCCGATTTCGGACGGGAACAAGCCCGGCAGTTCCTGTGCCACTGCAGAGATGTCATGATCGGAAGAACCATAGTAGCTGTCGACGTTGGCACGAATCCCCTCGGTGCCGCCGTAATACATCGGGGCGATGAGATCCAGACCGGCGTCCCGGTAGAAGTTCAGATCCTGTCCACCGGAGATGTTGCCACCCAGCTTGTCCACGTCACTGGACTGGAAGTTGGTGGTCAGCACCTTGTACGGATCCTCGGCACGCATGGCCGCGACCATCGTCTGCCACACGCCGAGTCCCAGGTCCTTGCGGAACTGCGTGTAGTTCGTGCTGCCGGTCTTCTCCTGCCACAGCTTGTACATCGCCTGATAGTAAGGATTCGCCGTATTCAAATTGTCACGGTAGTTGTAATCGGTACCACCGCAGACACCCTCTTCGTTGCCCACCTGATAGCCGATGACTTCCTTGCTGTCACGGTAATGCTTGGCGATGGTGCTCAAAGCGGTCATCAGCTGCTTGTGAATGGTGGGCTGCCAATACTCCGGATATAATTCCGGGGTCGCCGAGTTATCGTTCTTTGCATCCGTGTACTCCTTGACAGTGCGATCATTGCCGTTGCCCCACTGGATGCCATAGCTGAAGTTACCTTCATCGGCCAGGTTGTACACGGTTTTCTTGGTCTGACTTGCCTCGTCGGCCGGATATCCATCGGGGCGGTATCCCGTCTCATAGGACGGCATGTTCACCTGCACATGGAAGAACAGCACCCAGAATACCTTCAAGCCGGCCTCGCCAGCCCATTTGGCCAAATCATCCATAACGGAGAAATCAAACTTCGGGTTATTCGGATCGGTGGTGCGATCCCACTCCGCCCAGTTCACCGTAATCTGCACGGTGTTCAAACCATAGTCCTGCTTCATCTGACGGAACAGCTCCTTCATACCGGCTTCGTAATTGCCGTCCTTGTAGAACGGGCTTTGCTTCGCCGTTACGCACGAAAACAGCTTATCGCTTCGATGCTCATATACGCCGCCGCAGGAGCGGCTGTCCCAGAAACCGGTTTCCGAAGCCATGGGCAGGAATGGCTGCTCTTTGCCACTCGCATCCTTGACCATGAAGGCAATCTTGTCGTTGTCCAAGCGAACAATCGCCGAATTGGTATCCGTCGATTGGAATTGGTCCGGTGTCAGCACCGTGGCCTGCTGCGGCGCATGCAAATCCAATACGCCCGTATCCAGCAACGCCTGCTTGTCTTTGGCCAGCACTTCATCCGCGGTCATCGGCTGTCCGCTTGTCACATCGGCGATGGCCGAGGGACCGCTAACCAACGCCAATACCGACATGGCCGCCACCGCGGCGGTGGCTATGGCGCGCCAGCCCCGGCGAGCACCTTGCATTGTGGTTGTCATCTGTTCAAACTCCTTATTATCTGTCGGCCCATCAACTACTGCACGCCGCATCATCATTCGGCCTTACGGCGGGCCAGAATGGCACTGCCACCCAGGAACCCCAATATCGCCAATCCGGCAATGATGGCCACTGAAGCACCAGTGCGCGCTACGGTGGTATTAGGTTTCTTGGCCTCCGACTTGTCCGTATTATTCACAGGCTTTTCGGCGGGGGCTTGAGGCTCTTCTGGCGACGGCGTATTATCAGGCTTTTGCGTGCCGCCTTGCCATACCGCATAGAACGTCACATTGCCCGCAGGCAGCGGCTGCATACTTGCAGGCGCATATACCATGCCCGTACCATCCGCATTGGCACTCCAACCAGCCAGCGTGCGGCCAGCGTAGGTAAATGCCGAAGCGTCCGGCAGCGTAAACATAGAGCCCGTCTCGCCCTGCACCTTATCCGCATTACCAACACCACCATTGGCGTCAAAGGTCACCGTGGAGGGATCCGCCTTCCACTGCGCGTATAGTACAGACGATTCAGTGTCCGACTGCCATACGATGGTGTCGCCGCTCTGATACTGAGCACCAGTGCCGTCCGCCTTCGTGTTCCAACCGGCAAACGTATAGCCCGCACGCACCGGAGCGACATTGGTCACCGTTTGCGACCACATGGTCGCGGCACCAACGGTCGTAGGCACATATCCCGATCCTGCAGGCACGCCGGTGGCTCGAACCGTGCTGTCCGCATCATTGCCGTCATACCGCAAGGAGTGACCGGGGCTGGACTGCGCAGCCTCCTGAATATCGCCCGGCAGTTGATCGGCAGCAACGCCCAACGCCTCGGCCAGTGTCGCAGCGCCAGACCAGCTCCACGATACTGCACGCTGGTATGTGGGAGAGCCATTCAACGCAATCTGATCACCCACAGTGCTGCCCGAAGGCTTGGTCACGCCATCACCATTGACGAAGATGGTTTGCACACCGCCGGATGCACGGTAACTCGGGCTTGCGGAGAAAGCACGATATCCAAGATGCAGCGACCCGACGGATCCCGGCAGCGTCACATGATGCAATGCCCCTTCGGTCCCAAACTTTTGACGGAATGCCTGTTCCCCAATAGTTACCGCATGAGCAGACTCAGGGAAGGACACCGTGGCCAACGTAGCCACCGTTTGCGCATCCTGGCGGAACGAAGATCCGCCGAGCACCAAGTCGTATACCTGTTCGGGGAACACCACGGTCTTCAACGCCGTGGCGCCATGGGAAGCATACTGGAAGAATGCCGATTTGCCTACGGTGAGCGTATCCAACGTTTGCGGGAATGTCACAGACGTCAACGTAGGCGAACTCTCCTGCGCCAACGCACGATCCTCTACGGTCACATCCAATACCGATCCGGCGTGCTCCGCAAACGTCAGGGAAGTCAAACCAGCGCTAGCAACATTCTTGGCAATAGTCACCGTATTGGCGTTGGCTACCTTAGTCAGGTCCACCGTCGCCGCCCCCTGCTTGACGGTTACCACACCGTCGCCGCTTGACTGTGTCAGATCAGTGATGGTGTACACACCTTGAGGCTCCACCACCGAAACATCGAAGCTAGCCGTCGCCTTTGGATTAGCCTTGAGCGTCACCGTGACGGTCTGCTTGCCTGCACGTGACCCATCGAATCCTGAGATCGTGTACTCGCTTCCGGGCACCACTCCCTGGTAATTGCCTTTTGTGTCATAGCCGGCAACCACCAGCCCGCGTACGTTCAGGTCACGACCCACGCGAATCGTGGAACGTTCCGGAAGCGACGCAATCACAAGCTTGGCAATACGCGAATAGTCCTGGGGCTCCACCACCGTCACACTGGTTGTTGCGCTCAATTCCGGCTTGGCGGCATAGGATACAGTCACGTCCTTCTTGCCGGCCGAGGAGGTGTCGACAGGCGACAGCGTCCACTCGTTGTCAGCGGCGCGGAACGTCGTTCCATCACTCATGACCTTGCGCACGGCAAAACCAGATTGCTTGACCGTTTCCCCTACGGTGTAGGTATCCTTCACGGCGGATGCCACTATGCCGGTGACTTCATTTGCCGGCGCGGTTCGGGTCAACGAGAAATCATCAAACGCAACCCATCCGCCCTTTGTCTTCATAGTGACGTTGAAACCCAAGGCGATGGATCCGCCGCCCCAATAGAATCGAGTAGACGCCTCATCCCATTGTTCACCACCGGCCAAGTTGACATCATGCGTCCAGCCAGTGAATTTCCCTGACACCTTGCCTTGTTTCGTCGGCTTGGCATATATTGTTCCCGATGCCTCACCTGCGTTGCCTTCAGCATACCCCTTGAACTCATACCATCCCTTGGGCAGATTACCCACCGTCTGCTCCGCACTTGCCTGGGTCAAATGTTCCTTGTCCCAAAAATTGAACCCATAAGAGCCCTCATGCGCATTGCTTTTTTGCACGCCATTGGTGTTCTGTCCCACGACATTTGCTCCGCTCCCAACGGCATACGTGACATCCCAGCCCTGCGGAGTACCGCTTTCAAAGCTTCCGTTCGTCAGCATGTTGTCGCTTGGCACCTTGGTATCCACCACTGCCACGGAGAACGTAGTGGTTATCTTGGCGTCCGTGACGAGGCTCACCGTTATCCTCGATGAACCGGGCGTGTTCGAGTTGAATCCCGACAGGGTGTACTCCTCGGATTGCAGCTTCTGCTTGCCGCCGTCCGCCTTCACACCATTGATGACCAATCCAGACGAATCAAACGCCGACCCTACCGCATAGATAGTGGTCGTCGGCATGGAGGCCACTTCGAGAGCGGTGTACTCAGAGGCTGCGGTTGCGGCTGACACCACACGCTGCATGCCCTCCGTAATCGGCGCCGCTTGAGCCCACACCGTTCCGCCACCAATGATTAACGCGCAGGCAATCGCGCCACCCGCCAACTGTTTTCTTACCCTTTTGCTCAACTGTATCTCCTCATCGAGTGTTCATCGATACTTCAGCGCCTTCAACGTTGATAGGCATACCGCTTATGAAGAACTTGCATTTTGCATGCCTCCATATTGGTACACTGGTGTATCATACACCATGCGCAATGCTGCTGCAATATGAAACATATTTCGCCGAGCCATACTTCACAGCGCCCCGACACTATGCAACACGTCTTCCCCCAACGCATTCGAACGCCACTCCCACTTCACCCCAGCCGACAACCAGCCCGCGTGTTGCCTATTTTATACAATATGTCAATATCACCAATGCCAACTACCCCAAAAGCACAGAAAAATATACATACCGTCTAGCAACATGGGCAGTATTTGCCTGCCCAACCCCGCCTTCACCGATCAGTCGCCACAGCCCCAACACTCTCGCGCTCTACCAACGAGGGTTTCACCACGATGTGTTCCGGCTCGGAAAACCAATACCGCTCCGACTGCGGCTCATCCATCCGCCGGCGCATCAGCGCATACGCCCTATCGGCCAAGATATCGATATGCTGGTCAACCGTCGCCAGCGTCGGAGCCAACCCCAACCGCCGATGAATGACATTGTCGTATCCAATCACGGAACAATCACACGGTACCGACACACCACGCTGCACGAAACGCATCATGCACCCCAACGCCATCAAATCGTTGCAGCAAAACACCGCAGTCGCACCATGCTCCACCAGGCGGTCGGCCGCAGCAAAACCACTATCAAAACGATAGTCGCCCACAATATCCAGTTCAGGATCCAGGGCCAATCCCGCCGAGCGCAGTGCCCCGAGGAAACCTTCACGTCGGTCACTCGCACTGTTGGACAAATCAGCCGCAGAAATGCAGGCGACACGTCGATGCCCCTGCTGCAGCAGCGCATTTCCAGCCAACATGCCGCCACGATAATTGTCCGATCCCACGGTATCGCACCACCGGACATCCAATAAACGATCCACTACCGTCACCGGACAACTCATCCGCAACACATCATCCCGCAACACATCCACCATCCCAGTGGATTCGCGGGCGGGAATCAACATCAAACCATCAACCCCACGCGATTCCAAGCGCTCCAGCAAAGCATGCTCACGGTCACGACCATCATCAGAGTTCGCCACGATCAGGGAATACCCATCCGCACGGCATCTCTCGTCCAACGCTTTGGCGAATGCAGCAAAAAACATGTTTTCGATATCGGGCACCACCAACGCCACCAGCATCGACCGACGGGTCACCAGACTGCGAGCATTCTGATTCGGCACATAATGCAATGACTCAGCCGCCTGAAGAATCTGCCGACGACGCGCTTCGCTCAAACGGTTCGGTTTACCATTGAGTACCAGCGATACCGCAGCCACCGAAACCCCAGCGACAGCGGCGACGTCCTTCAGCGTCACACGATGCGACATCCCCTCAGCCCTCCTTGCTCACGCCATATCCGGACAACGCTATCCGAACTCCCGCATGCCAGACAAGACACACGGGTTAAGCGCTTGACTTCTAGGCATAGATATTACGCGGTTTCATATCTTCCGGCAAACCGTTGAGCAAAGTCGAAACCGACCCGGACTCAAACACGCTACGGATGCCCGCCGCCAACAGCGGCGCCACCGACAATACCGTCATGTTGGGCAAGCGCTTCTCTTGCGGCACCGGAACAGTGTCCATCAGCACAATCTCGCGCACATCGCAGGAGTGCAAACGTTCAATCGCCGGTCCGGACAGCAAACCATGCGTCGCCACCAGCGTCACACTACGCGCACCAGCGCCATGCAGCGTGCGCACCGCCTCACAAATCGTGCCGGCGGTATCAATCATGTCGTCAACCACAATGCAATCACGCCCGGCGACATCGCCGATAATGCCGTGAGCCTCGGCATGGTTGGGACGCGTGATGTCACGGCTCTTATGAATAAACGCCAACGGCAGACCGCCCAACTTGGCCGCCCACTGTTCAGAAACCTTAATACGGCCGGCATCAGGAGACACCATCGTGGCCTGTTCCAGCGGCATAGTGGTACGCACATAATCCAACAACACCGGCATCGCGGTGAGATGGTCAACCGGGCCATTAAAGAAGCCCTGCTCTTGGGCGGCATGCAAGTCCACCGTCATCATGCGGTCAGCGCCGGCCGTACGGAACAAGTCAAACGCCAAACGCGCCGTAATCGGCTCGCGCCCCTGATGCTTCTTATCCTGACGCGAATAGCCCATAAACGGCGCCACTACGGTAATGGAACGAGCCGAAGCACGCTTGAGCGAATCAATCATGATGAGCTGTTCCATTATCCACGTATTGATCGGCTCAGTATGCGACTGCATAACGAATACGTCTGCACCACGCACCGGCTCGGTGAAACGAATATACATCTCACCATTGGCGAAATCATAGGCGGTGGTCTCCAAAATGGTAGTGCCTAGGCACTGCGCCGTCTCCTCTGCCTGCTGAGGGTATGCGCGCCCCGTGACCAACGCCAGACGCTTATCCGGAGTGCCTTCAAGAATAGCCGACATCTATACGCCTTTCACCTAGGTCACGCATACGTGATGGACGCATACGCATCGGACGCATGCCAGCCCGCCACACCACATGCCGTTCAGGCTGCACACAAACTTCTGCCACCAATATAACAGCGACATGGCATAGCGCCGCGCACGGTGTGCCACATCCCGACCAAGCTCCCACATGCCAATTCCAAATGTTCGCGCACCCGATTGCGATGCCACTGATACGCAGCACCGCAAGCACCAAGCTCCTGCTCAAAATCGTTGTCGAAAGCTCCGCCCAGGCCATCGTCATAAACTCGCGCCACCCCGCCAAGAAACACATCGCTAAAGTCCCCGCCACAGCGTATTCTGGTCAAGTTGTGTCGGTTCCAACCGGCACACGCGTATACACACTCCTGCTGCGGAACGTCCGCAGCCGTCTTAAGTCCGAAGGAGGTGGGTGATGTCTGCGCATAAGTACGAACTGATGTTCATTGCCGATCCTGAGCTGGATGAGCGTGGTCTGAAGAAGCTGACCGAGCAGTATCTGGAGCTCGTCACCAAGGAAAGCGGTTCCGTCGACAACATCGATATTTGGGGTCGTCGCAAGCTGGCCTATGAGATCGCCGGCAAGACCGAAGGCAACTACGTGGTGGTCAACTTCGCGTGCGAGCCCGCGACCTGCGATGAGCTCGACCGCGTGCTGAACCTCAACGAATCCGTGATCCGCACGAAGATTCTTCGCAAGGACGCCAAGTAAGTCGTAATAACAGCCACAGCTGTGTGGAGTAAGAAGGTAACGTCATGGCAGTGCCTACCATCACCATCATCGGCAATTTGGGCACCGATCCCGAGTTGCGCACTGGAGCGAGCGGCAATGCGTACGTTCGCGTGTTTGTCATTGCCTCGTCCCGTCAGCGCAACCGTCAGACGGGCGAATGGGAGGATGGCGACCACGTTGCCATCGGCGGCGTCGCGTTCGGCGATTTGGCGCAGCACATCAGCCAGAGCCTGTCCAAGGGCATGCGCGTGATCGTGCAGGGACGTCTGCGTGAAAGCCGTCCCAACCCGACCCAGCCCGATGCCCGCGGTTCGATCGAACTGCTCATCGACGACATGGGTCCGGCATTGAGCAACGCCACCGCGCAAGTTACCAAGGTCACCGGCGGTTTCGCCGGCAACCCGAACAATCGTGGCGGTTTCGCCGGAGCCCCGTCCAATGACGGTTTCGGCGGCGGATACCAAGGCGGTGCGGCAGCGTATACCGGCGGTGCCGGATACCAACAGCCCGCGCAGCCGTCAGCGCCTGCCGCGCCTATGGCGGCGCCTGCGGCAGATCCGTGGAATACCGCAGCCCCTGCCGGTGATGAATTCACCACGTTTGGCGGCACCAGCGATTTCGGTGGCGGTTCCGACGAACCGGAATTCTAAACCGTTTCCATACAGTCTGTAGCAATCATCAGTGTTAAGGAGAACACCCATGTCACGTAAAAGGCCGCAACCACCGGTCAAGCCGTTTAAGAAGAAGCCGAATCCGTTGAAGACCGCCAAGGTCACCGAGATCGATTACAAGGACGTGGCTTTGCTGCGCAAGTTCATCTCGGACCGCGGCAAGATCCGCTCCCGCCGCATCACGGGCGTGAGCGTCCAGGAACAGCGCGAGCTCGCCAAGGCCATTAAGAACGCCCGCGAGATGGCTCTGTTGCCGTACGCCACCACGGGTCGCTGAGCACAAGGAGGATATCGACATGGCTGAAACCAAGGTTATTCTCACCAAGACCGTTAGCAACCTGGGTCATTCCGGCGACGTGGTGAGCGTCAAGTCCGGTTATGCCCGCAACTACCTGATTCCGCAGGGCATGGCGTTCGCTTGGTCCAAGGGCGCTGCCGCTCAGATCGAAGCGATGCGTCGCGCGCGTCTGGCCAAGGCCGTCGCCACCCGTGAGGATGCGGTAGCCGCCAAGGGTGTCATCGAAGGCACCGTCGTGGAAATCGCCGCTAAGGTCTCCGAGTCCGGCAAGCTGTTCGGCGGCATCTCCGCCGATGCCATTGCTTCCGCTCTGGAAAGCAAGGCTGCCGTTGATCCGAAGGCGATCAAGGTCGAGACCATCAAGACCACGGGTGAATTCCCGGCTACGGTGGCTCTGCACCCGGAGATCACCGCTTCCTTCACCGTGAAGGTCGTGGCTGAGTAATTCGGCACAGGTATGCAGTTGGCTGCGTACCCACTCCAGACATTCCCATGTCTGAGCTTAAGCGCCGGAGGCTTCCCGCACTGCGGGGAGCCTCTTGTCATACGTGGAGTTATGCGTGCCGGGCCGAGGCGGAACTTGACGTAGTCACTATGAGTCGATGCACACGCTGATGCATGCCGATACTTAGCGATGTACACGGCGACACCGCCATGCTTGATATGCGCCACCATACGTACGATATCCGCTAGTCTCCACCAGCATATGCGTCCACTCTATCGCCAAGGCACGCCGATTCGCCAATCCGGTTGATCTGCGGTGCCACGCACAGTCATACACTTAACATGCCGCCAACACAGTGCATGGATATGCACCCTGCTTCACGCATAACGTACCCACGCATACAAGGCCCACGTGCGACACGCCGATTCTTGCGTTCAAGCAAGTTTTGAGTATAGTAATCACTCGGCTCAAGAAATGACCAACGCCCCTTTAGCTCAGTTGGTTAGAGCAGCTGACTCTTAATCAGCGTGTCCAGGGTTCGAGTCCCTGAGGGGGCACTTGTCAGAAGTCTCGTTCGAGTAATCGATCGAGACTTTTTCTGTATATGACGTCAAATGAGACGGCAAAGAAGTCACCCGTAAAGCCGCTGGATACTATCTCTAGGATTCGTCCAAGTTCATGAGGTCGGCGATTAGCCACGCTACGGGGCCAGGCATTTTTCATGGGTATTGCACCACGAGAAAGGTCTAACACATTAGCAAGGTTAACGTGGACCAAGTCATGCACATAAAAGTACGATCATACGTTTTGTGCGATTGTAACTTCATCTCATAGGTAAACTCCCAGATACGGTTTTGTGCATCTGCGTATGCCCGTGCGCCAATCGTGCACGGGTGACGCTCGGGACCTCCGTCGTCCGCGAGACCTATGCCCTAACCGATGGGGCCTACGGCCAATTTATCCTTACAGCGGAGCATGATTTGAAAATGTTACGCTATATCTTGTATTAATCATGAACTCATTGGATGCCTATATTTTCTTGGCAAATTTTTCACATTATATATGCAACACAACTAGTAAATCTCTTGACTGAACCAACAAAAACCCATATAATGCTATCGATTCAGATAGAAGGGCTCGCTACGAGTAGAGGGAGAGGCGGTCGATATACCGCCTGCGTAGTGTTACCCAGACGCACAAAACAAGGAGAACACCCATGCCGCGTACCGGAGCAAGAATGACAGCTGCAGGCCTTAACAGGCGCAGCGAAATCGTACAGGCTGCTCGTGATATTTGTATGGAAAAGGGATTTTCCCACATCACGGTTAGTGATATTGCTTCTCGCGTTGGCATGACCCGTTCACTGTTCTACCACTACTTCCCCGACAAGAGCTCGGTGGCAGAAGCCGTTCTCGATGACGCCATCCAGCAGACCATCAACCAGCTCAATGATTGGAACAACAACCGCAAGGTCGGTCATATTCGCGAAGCCGTAGATGACCTGATTGCACTGATGCGCCGCATCGTACGGAGCAATGGCCCGTTCCGCGAGCAGATGATCAACGGCGGCAACGCCGAACTGTACTTGGCCTTCCTTGACCGCGCAGCAGATAAGATCGCAGAATTCATGTGCCAAACCGCAGTGCGTGATTTCGAACGTTTGCACGGCCGCAAGATTACCAACGCTTACGAAATCATGGTTATGCTGATTATCGGCTTGGTGTCGCTGATGCGCATGAACCCCGACATCAGCACCGTGCAGATTCGCACCATTGTGGCGGAAACGCTGCACATCGAAGACTACGTTGGTGAATAATACACGTGTCTCATAGTCTATAGAGTTGTGGCTCGCACCGCTTGGCGGTGCGAGCCACAACTCTATAGCGACGACTTCGCCCCATACAGACGACCCCGCACTACAGGAATTTGCCAGTAATCGGATCACGGCCATCTCGCATAATCAGACGTTGCACGGCGTCATCCGTATACGCATGCTCACACTCCACCACCGCCGGAGGTACCAATACACGTAGCGCACAGTCTTGCGCAGTGACCTTCACCGGACAGCGTCCCACATATTCACCGTCAGCCATCAATATTGGCAATGCGGCACCGTCAGGATTATGGCTGATCTCCACGTCACGCACTCGCTGCCAGCCGAACATGCGGCAGCTGAGCAAACGCCCAGCATGCACTTTCGCTATCGCCTGCACCACCTCGCGCGCGGAGGGCATCCGTTCCAGCCACACCACATCCAACAATCCATCGCTGAAGCGCGAATATGGCGACACTTCCAACCCGCCACCGACATGACGCGAATTCGCTACCGTCAGCATCGGCGAGATAATATCACGCTCCTCAACGCTGCCATCCGCCAGCGTGAACCGCACGTGGTAGCCATATTGGCGCAAATGTCGAAGTTCCATCAATACCGCCAGCAAATATCGCATGGAACCGTTACGCAATCGAGAATGGTTGGCGCGATCATTGATGCTGGCGTCCAAACCGCATGCCAGCATGCCCGCATAATATCGGTTAATGCACTGTTGCGGCACCGTTACCAAGCCATGCTGTTCGGAACTTGCCGACGGCACCGTGTCAGCAAGATCGGCAATGGAAGTGACATGTCCCATATCCACATCGAGATGGCTGCCGTGCAGCATGGCACTGACAATACCTTCCACAGACGTATCTAACCGATTCACCGGCAGTCGCAAACCTCTGGCAAAATCATTGCCAGAACCGATAGCGACGATACCCAACGGAATACCACTGGCACCAACCGCATTCGCGCCCAATGCCACCATGCCATCGCCACCAACAACGACAAGAAAATCGTAGGACGCACGGTATTCGCGGGCTTTGTCGAGTGAATCATCAAAACTGACGCCAGTCAAATCCAATACGTCAAACCCGTGGCGCGTACCTTTCTGCTGCAACATACGAAGCACTTCAGCGCTCATACGTGCGCCGTTGCCCCTATCGGAAGCGGGATTGCCTACCATGGCCACGGTGAACTGTCGTATAACCATACCCGCCACTGTAATCAACGGCCAAGGCAAACTCCAGCCCGCCAGTCTCACACATGGCCACGGTGAGACAAGGTATCAACGTCATCACAAGGCACTGGACCAGCCCGCGAGCGCATAGACACTGAAGCGATTATCCATGGCACGGCAGTTCTCACGCGCACTTGTACCGTCACATCGCCATGGTTCACAACGCACTGCTGCATGGTTGCCGTATTCAACCGCGCGGCTTCCTGTGCCGCAAGGCATGGGTCAGCGCTACCATTCCATGCAGCCTGCGCTCCGGCAAGAGCCGCAAGATCGGCGCTGGCGCGGGCCCGTTCGCGACAGAGCAGCACATTGCCGCCAGCCGCAATCGTCGCCATCATCACTGCGGCAACCGCTATACCCGCCACTGCCGAAACCGTCCCCGCTCCATGATCCGCACGGCAACACCACTGGCGTACGCCACGCATTGCGCGCAATATCGACAGCATCCATCGTTTGACTCTCGCATGACTGGTCATGATGTCACCGCAACCGCACGACCATGCACCCATGTCGGCAACACATGCCACGGGTCGGGAATCACCGGACATGTTGTCGCAACTTCGATACTGCCTTCTCGCCGGGCAAGAGACACTGTTATTCCCGATGAGCGGGACACTGTAGACAATGCTTGTTCTTCGTTGTTGCCGACGGTCAGGGCGCGTGCCACATTGGCGGCGGCATCATGGCATCCCATCATCACTACACTGGTCCGCCCCAACGCCAATACCAGCGCCATCACCATGATGATGCATGGCAATACCGTGGCATATTCGGCGGTAACCGCGCCGGCGTCGGCGGAAAACCAATGTGTTACCCGCCGACGCCATTGGCCGCTACTTCGCGGCATGGGCCCTCGCATCATCCCAGGCTCAACGCTTTCTTCACCAACTCGGTAAGGAGTGTTTTCACCGCTCCGGATTTGATAATGCCGACCAGCAGCGCAGCAAAACCCGTGGCTGCGATAAGCACCACCGCGTATTCCGCGGTGGCTGCGCCCCGCTCAGGTTCTGCGGTAAGCAGCCGCAAACGTGCGTCCATCATGACAGCTGACGCTTGCATGCGGCGCATTGCCCGACATATCGGTCCGATGTCTTGGGTTTTGCCATACAGGTGTTCGCCCGTATCTTTGTGAAGTGGATTCATCATATGGTCCTTTCATCAATGTCGTCACTGCCCCGCAGTGCGCGGGTTGTTTCACTGTGCAACAGGTGATGCGTACGCATCCAGCGATTGCGAGTAATGTGGTCGAAGGCTTGCCCACCGGCATGTCGCCCGTTATTGAGCGCCGAACAACGCCATCATGGACGGCACCACCGCAAAACAGACGAATCCAGGTAGCAAACATAACCCCAGGGGCATCAGCAGCCGAACGGAAAGACGACTACATTCGCGTTCGATTGAGGCTGCGCTGTCGCCCTCCCACTGCTCAACCACCACCGATAACGCGCTTATGGGAGAGGCGCCATGCAACCATGCTTCTTCCAATGCATTCCCCACCGCCTGCCAACGATGATCAAGTTTCGCATCATCAGGAGGACGCCAAGCGCTATGCCACGATTGCCCCGATTGCAAGCGGCGCGCAACCTCGCACCAAGGCATTCCTTGACGCTGCCCCAAGCCCTCCCCTACCGCCTGCAACGCGTAAGGAATCGATGCACCGCTTTCCAATACGGCAATCATCATGCGCACCGCCACCGTCATAGATACCTTGATATCAGCGTGCAATCCGGCCAGACGCACATCCTGATCACACTCGTCACACAACAGCCATACGGATATTCCTACAGCACACGCACAGCACACCGCGTATGCAATTGGCGGCATCACCATTGCCGCACCCGATCGGCGACGTCGCCCATATGCCGGATCAGAGCCTGCACCCATGCCAAGCCGGCCGCATAGCACACCAATCCCACCGCCAAACAGCACCAGCCTTTCACACTGCCCACCAATATCGTCCATGTGTGAATGCCCATAAGTTCAGTGCACAGTATGCTCCCTAGCGGCAACACCGCCAACAAACGCATGGTGGCTTGCGGCATGGCCAACGCGACTCCGGCCTGCCTGCGCAACACCATCATGCGGCGATGCTCACGCAACAATGCTTCGCAACATGTCACCGCGCTACATCCGGTCCGCTCAACAAGCTTACGAACCATCGCAGCATGACGCAGTAACCTGACACTGTCATCCTCGCCGGAAGGCACACGCATAGCCCGCGCCCACCGGCTCATTCGCTTGATTCCGCCATGCATCGAGCCAACACGAAAGGCACGAATAGTCGTGATATCAATCGCCTCGCTCACCGATGCTCCGGCCCGCAAACGCGCACACCACAACGACAACAAGGAGGCAATATCATCACGAGCACCCAGCCCGCCGTCAGTACGCGATTCCTCGACCGCAGACCTGTATGGATAACGGCCAGCCCCCGCCCTTCCCCCGCTACCAGCTCGAGCCGGCAACGCACGCATACGTCCCGCCTGCCCACTATCCGCGCAGCATCCCCATGCCAACGCCGCCACGCACACGAACCACCATATACCGCGCATTGCTCTACCCCCATATTTCCCAGCGTCTGCGAAAGTCCTGCCAGTCCGGCGCACATACAATATCTCCTTCGCCACGCCAAGCCGTTAGCGCACGCCCAACCAGCCTGCCCCCGACCGTATGCAACACACCGATATGTTCCACATAACGCCGCGCACCACAACGCCGTATATGCACCACCATGTCCAAAGCCCCTTGCGCCAACACCGGCAATGTTTGCGCGTCAATCCCCGCCAAGCCGCACAATCCCAGCAGCCGAGCGGGAACACCGCGAACTCCATCGGCATGCAAGGTCACCAATCCACCCCGGTGACCGGCATTCATGGCACGCAGCACATCAGCAATCTCCTCACCGCGACACTCCCCCAACACCACCCGGTCAGGACGCATACGCAACGTAGCCTTTACCAAATCAGGCAACCCTACGCCGCCCGCACCTTGCACGTTGGATTCGCGGCAAGCCAACGCCACCTGATTCGCTCCCGGCTTGACCCCCAGCTCACGTACTTCCTCCACCATGACGATACGCTCATGATCCGGGCATTCCGCAAGCAAAGCCCGCAGCAGCGTAGTTTTGCCCGCACCCGTCGCACCCGTAACCACCATATTGGCTTTGCCGCGAACCGCGCCGCGCAGCACACGCTCCCACTGCGGCGCAATCACACCAGACTCCACCAGCGAGCGCACGCTTACCCGTTCACCGCGCGGGATGCGGATGGAAATTTCTGCCCCTTGGGGCACCAATGGTTCGATAACCGCATGTACCCGTAATCCTTCGGGAGTGGATGCGTCGGCTATCGGGCAAGCGTCGTCCAAGCGTTTGCCAAGCTGCGCGCACAAACGAACCGCGTATTCGCGTACTTTCTGCGAGGTATCAAAAGGAATGTCTGGTTCATAGCGCAGCATCCCGGCACCACAATCCACCCACACTGCGCCTGTGCCCGTGACGGCTATATCGGTTACGCGAGGGTCGGCCACGATCCGAGCCAGCGGCCCGAAGACCAGCGCCGTGGCAGAGCGCGATGCGGCAGATGACGACGTTGCAGGCGCAGATACGGCAGCAACACTAGCCATTGCGCCCCCACCGCCGCGAGCTTCTTCGACCAAATATCCGCCCGGCTCCCACACCTCGCTCCACGCCACGCCGTCCAGCCCTCGAGCCGGACGCGTACGCAGAGTCCCCGGCTTGCGCGCGCCAACCCGTAGATCCAACGCCGCAACGCTCCACCAATGGCATCGACTCCCCCAACCAGCCAATAATCGACTCCAACACCGCCCGCTGCTTGGCATGCGGAACCGGCACGCCCATGCCCTGCAATGTTTCACGTGCAACACTTCGACGCCACGGCATGACTCCCGCCACCGTTTCGCCCACATAATCCGCGGCTTCATCAACGCTCAACTGTGCACGCGCCCCCGCAACGGCAAACGGTTCAACCAATACCACGCGCAACGACGTGGCCCCACGCTCCCGCAGCCACGCACAGTGCTCTTTGGCTCGCGCCAAACCCAATACCGACAACTCCGCCATCACCACGTGCGGCACGTCACCAAGCACCTCCATGCGACGCACCGCCTCGCCGCGCCCCGCATCAACCACCACACAACTTGCGGCGTCCAACGCCCGCACCGCAGCCGTAAACGTCCACCATTCCCCGACGCCACCCCGCCACGCATCCGTGGCAAGCACCGCAACCTCATGCCAACGCGGCATATCCGCCCGCAAACGTTCCGCTTCCGTCGCCGATCCCAACGACGGCAAATCTCCACCTCGAAGTCCCTCATGATGTTCGATGCCCAACAGCACATCCATACCGCCACCGGGTACATCCACATCAACCAGCGAACAAACAACCCCCACATCAGCCAGACAAGCCGCTAACAACGCAGCGCACACACTGGTGCCAATGCCACCGGAAGCACCACTACACACCACCGTATTACGCAGCGGCACATGTTCGTGTGGCGTTGGCAAATACACGCCACCGTCCGCAGCCGCCACCGGCTGAGCCATGGGCTGCATGCGCGACGGCACGTCGGGCAGCCACGTATCGCGCGGTGCGCCACCACCGAGAGCGCCTTGTTCATGAGGTATCATGCCCGTCATTCAAACACACCGGCAACTCCCATACCGTCGATTCCAACCTCTGTGGTCGAAGGCTGGGGTTTCGGGCATGTTGTGGATAACTCATGACACTGCCCACGGCAAGACATCGACTATCAGGGAACATTAGATACAATCTCACGCTGTTCTATTGTTCCCTTTTTGGCAAAAGGGAACAATAGAACAGCAGATAGTGACGCATAATGTTCCTAAATCGCATATTCGGAGCAATAGCATGGAATACAAAAGCATCAGACGTACCATCTTTGACGCACCATCTCTATGAAGCACACCAGCGAACGGCCAACCGACACCGCCGAACGCGAGTACGGCAAACGCCTCAACGGGTGGAGCGCGTTCCGTTCCGGAGTAACATTGCGCGGCCACGAAGTATTCGTCGTCAACTTCCGCGAATTTGCCGGAATACTCGACACCATCCGCGAACAAGACACCACCATCTCACGACCGTGAAACGCACTGCCCACCGATGCGAAACGCGGCTACCTCGATAAACGCGACGGCATGAAAAACAACAGAAACGCTCCTCATCGATAATGTAGATAACCAAGCGTTCTTGCAAGACTTAGTTCAGTCGATGGTCGCAGAATTACCAGCGGTTAATAAGAGAACACAGCTCAAGGTACCGGAGCGATAGTACAGTATTATTGTATGGCCATAGTTGGTTAGACAAAATCAGATGGGGTGGGGGTACCAATGAGATTGATACAACGTATCTACATACTTGCAGTAATTGCGTTGGGTATTCTATGTCTGTCCCTATTCGAGACAGAGCGAGTTACCAATCAACAAGTTCTACTACAAATCAGCAAGATGGATCTGCATGATCTTTTCTTCATATTCTTATGTTTTATCGGGGTTGGCGTAATTTATCTACTGATTCACCTGTGGAAGAAAACTGCCCGTAAACTGTATAAGGGCTTACTGGTTGTCTGTTGGGTGGTACTCATCGGAATAATGATGTTGGGAAGCCTGTTTTGGCTTGTAGTCCGCTCAACCACAACGTGGTATGAGTTCTATTCACCGAACAAAAAACATTCGCTTGTCGTAAGGGAGTCGACATTCCTTCTATTAGCCAATATACAGCCGTATGAACGAACTTCGCCACTGCTCGTTCGTGAATTGGAAACGGGCTTTTCTCCAGATGATGGGTTTCCCGCCATCTCACAAGGCGCCTATACAATATCTTGGGATGGAGATGTAGTCACATTGTCTGTCGATATGAATCAGAATGCGATGTGGGATACGCTTAAACTGGACATGGCGGAACATGGTAAAGTCCTAGAACAATTGGAAAATTATCCGAACGGAAAACCTACATGGCTGGATAGCCAAGGCGATACAAATGAAAAAGAGGATTCTGCTTCAATGTCGGATAATCCTGATGTTTAAGATGTTCAGCAGAAAAAGCAGATCAAAAGATTATCGATAGACTTCAGGCAGTTACTTTAACAACTAACCATATAACGAAAGAACACTCAGAAATTAGTGGCACTGCCGTGGTACTGCCTAAAATCGCGCTTTCATCGGATTAACACTCGAATACGTACCGTGACCTGAACTGCGTCCTAATGTTCCCCTCCCTGATGGTGATACGCTCGACCAAGTGACCATTGGAGGATTCGCCAAAGTCTGTCTCATGGGCTGTTATTTTTGCAGAAAGTGGATATCAGCCTGGATTTTCTTCTCGGTTTCTTCCCATTTGGCAAAGCTGATCTGTGCAGCTTGCTTTTGTTCCTGTCAGCGATAGATCTTGTACCTATTACGTCGCAGCTTTCTTTGTTGCGCACACTTGGGTCAGCCTATGCCGGAGGGGATTGCAGTGGATTGCGACCAAGCAGTCCACAAAGATACAATTCACCGCACATCTCACACGCAATACACCCAGCACATCTGCGTACGGCCAGCCAAAACGCAGCGCGCTATGAGGCGCTAATACCGTCCCACAGTATGCCAACCATATGCTCCGCCCACCCGTCGGCGAGCTCGTCATGCAACGCCTGCCCGGCTAGCATGGAACCCAACATGGTGGCGAACAGCAACCGCGGGTCAACGCCCTCACGAAACACGCCAGCGCGCATACCGCTCTCAATAAATTCCACGAATCGGGCTTCTTCTGGGCGAATCGCATTGTCGATAATGTGATGGAAATACTCATTATCCGACGCCAGTACCATACCCACCGCTTTCAGACCGAACAACGCGGTGAAGCGATTCATCATGCAGCCAAGCAGGTGGTACAGGTTCTCGCGCGTAGGCTCGGGCACGGGCGCATCATCGGGCCTGGATGACCCCAAGGACCGTAACGTGCGCAACAGTTCGTCGGAGTTGCGATATCGACGGTAAATCGTAGTTTTCGCCACACCGGATTGTCGCGCCACTTCTTCGATGGTGATGGCACCAATGCCTTGCGACAATGCGATTTGCAAGGTTGCCTGCGTAATTTTACGGTCGGTGGCCTCACGGGTGCGTTCACCACGTGGCTGAGCGGGAATGCTGTCCACCTTTGCCTCCTCCAATAGAAAACCAACCAAAACACATGCCGATTAGAACACACGCGTGCTTTCCACTTTGGCGATATACCAATTGTTGAAACGGATCAGCGGCTTGCGTAGCACCAGGCCGACAAGCAGAATCGGCGGCACAAACAGCAGCAACGCGCCCAACGCATGCCAATAATCGTTCATATAGATGCCTGCAATGGCAGCCCTCATGGCCGTCACCGAATGGGTAATCGGCAGGAACGGACTGATATTGCTGATGAATCCCGGCAGCATTTGCAGCGGATACGCGCCATTCGCACCGGATATCTGCACGATCAGCATCAGCACGCCAAGCGCCTTGCCGATATTGCCGAAGCTGACGACCAACGTGTAGATCAGTAGCGAGAAAATCAACGAGCTTACCCAGCCGGACAGCATGAATAGCAACGGATGCACGGCCTGCACATGTAGGAATAGCAGACTGCCCCCAAGCGAGAACGTGCTTTGCATCAAAGCGATCAACGCGAACACCACGTAATGCCCCAGGAACAACTGATACGGCTTGGGGTTGCCGAGTTCCGCCTGGCGGCGGCGCGACATGTGCGTCACGAGCGTCACCGCCATGAGCAACGCGCCCACCCATAGCGGTAGGAACGTATAGAACGGGGTCATGGCGGAACCGAATTGCGCGACCGGATACACGGCCTTGCGAGTAAGCTTGACCGGTGCGGCAAGAGTCGCCGCGCGGGAGGCTGGATCATTGCCGATGGCCTTGCGCACTTCCTCGATATTGCCGGTGCTTAACACGTTGCCCAGCGTTTGCGAGAACGTCGTCAAACTGTTGGCCGCATCCTCCAACTGCTTCGAGGTGGTATCGATCACATCGCGCACCTTGTCAAGCTGTGTATGCGCATCGGAACTGGTGTCGGCCAACGCGCCGATGGCATCTTCCAACTCGCCGGCACCGGCGTTCAATGTATTCGTCGTATCAGCGATGGCTCCCGCGATATTGTTCAACTCTGGCTTGACCGTACCGGCAAAATCAGCGCTGATGGCGCTCATGCCCTGCTTGGCTTGTGCGATAAGATCAGCAACCTCCTGCCGTGTGGCGACAGCCTCTTGGGTATCCTGCTGCAACGTGTCCGCCGCCTGGTTGAGCTTGTCACGCGCATTCCCATGCAACGCGATCACCGTATCCAGCTGGTTGAGAATCGGGGTGATCACCGGCTGTGTGGCGGAAGGCAGCAACTGCTGCAATGCCGCCAGTGAATCCCGCACCGACTGCAACTGTTGGGCTTGACTGTCCAATGTCTTCGCCTGCTTACGCAGCGCCGCGGCCGTGTCGGCGGCCTGTTTGCCAGCATTCGCATACACCTCGTCCACATCACCGGCGAGCGCATCATACCCATTGACACTTGCGGCGAGCGCCTTGCCGAGCGTGTTGGCACTGGTGTGCAGCGCGTCAGTGATGTTGGTGACGGCCTTGCCGGCTTGGCTGAGTTGCGCGCCCGCTCCTCCGGTCGCGTCGGCGGTGTTGCCGAGCAACGTGTTGGTGCTAGTGAGCAGACTGTCCGCGGCGGTGGTCAGCCCTCGGTAGGCACCGAGTGCGGTGCTGGTGTCGGTGAGCTGTTTGGCGAAGCTGGCAACGCCCGTGTTGAATGCGGTGAGCTGCTGTTGTGCCTGCGGCGTAGTGAGTTGCTTGGCCAGCGCATCGGCAACGCTGAAGGCTGTGCTGGTGATGGTTTGCGCGAAGGTTTGGTTGATTTGCGCGGCTATTTCGTCGGCGCCCTCGTTGGTGACGATGGGCGCGAGCGCATTTTTCTTCTCGTTGGTGTAATACTCCAATTTGGCGTGGTGGCCGCCGTCGGAGAAAAAGGTCAGCATAGTTTTGCTGAAGTTTTTCGGTATGACTACTGCCGCATAGTATTTGCCCGACTTGGTACCTTCGATGGCGTCCTGCTTGCTGGTGAAGGTCCAGTCAAGCTGACTGTTGGCGCGTAGGGCGTTGATCGCCTGGTCACCGATGGTGATTTTTACCGGAATAAGGTCGCTTTGATACCCTTCGTCAACGCTGGCCACGGCGAACGTGAGATTGCCGGTATTGCCGAAAGGATTCCAGCTGGCCGCTACGTTGAACCAGGTGAATAAGCCGGGGATGGCAGTAAGGCCGATCACAATGATGATGGAGACGATATTGCCGGTGATGCGTTTGAGATCGTCGGCGACGATGTGACGTATGGTGTTCATGCTTGCGCCCCTTCCTCACGGGCGATGATATTGGGGTGTTCGGCGGAGGCTGGGGCCGACGGTGTTGCGGAGGCCGGAGCCGGTGACACAGGGGCCGGGGCGGGGGCTGGGGCCGACGACGCAGAGACCAACGGTGTTGCGGAGGCGGCCGTCTGCTGCGCATGGTGGCCGCGTCCATACCGGCGCCGGCGTGTGGCGATCAGCTCACGAATAGCATCGTCGCCGAGATTGCCCAGCGCTACCTGACGCTGCAGATTGTCGTTGATGGACTCGATAACCATCAGGAATCCGATAATCAGCAAAATCCAAATCAGCCAAGCGGCGAACGCAGCCAATGCCGTTCCAGTGGTCAGCGAGAACACCACAATCAGCACGGCAGGCACCACAATGCCGGCGGCCAACGCCGCCCGCTTGAGCTTGGGATACAGCACGGTGAACCGCGCCGCACGCTCCTCAATGGCCGTACGATACTCTTCCTTATCCGCCAACGCCGACATAAGATTTGACAACCGGTACCCACTACCCGGCAGCTGCACTGACTCACCGATAATAATGCCGCTCTCGTTGATTTCACGAGCAAACAAACGGTTCACATTCACCAGCTTGGGACGTACGGCCAAGCCCAGCAGGAACGCGCACACGGCAAATACCAGCAGCGCGCCGACCGAACGTAACCAAACGCCATCGTAGAAGCCACCGATGGTTTCACGGAACGCATCAATCGAATACGTGAACGGGAAGAACGGATACAGCACGCGGAAGAACGTCGGCATCATCTCAATGGGATACAAGCCGGACGCACCTGGAATCTGCACAATCACCAGTGCCACGCACAATCCCTTGCCGACATGCAGGAACGTGGTGGACAAGGCATACGTAATGGACAGATACACCAGCGACGTGATGACGCCGGTAAGCACGAACATCAAGGGGTTCACCGTTTGCACGCCAAGCGCCAAAGCGCCGCAGGTACAAGCTGTGGACTGTATGATCGCCAGCAACGCGATCGTGCAATATCGGGCAAGATACCGCTGCGATGGCGTCACCGTAGCCTTGCGCATGACATCGAGATCGTCGTCATCCACTTCCAGACGCACAATCACCATGAACACAAACGCTCCCACCCACAGCGACAAGTTGATAAACAAGGGCGCCATACCGGAACCATACGAAGGCACCGGATATAACGTTGTGGTGTGCAATACGGTAGGCGAGAGCATGAAATCGGCAATCGCGTCCGTGTTCAGCGCGCCATCCTCACCCACCAGATTCGACAGCAGATTGGCATCACCCAAAGCCGTCAAATCCGTATCCAACGTCGACAACGCATCCTGCACATCAGCCAACGCGGTATCCGTATCACGCAACGCCTGCCGCGTACTCGACACCGCTGTATCCAACTGGTCAAGCACCGTGTCAGCCTGGTCAATCAACGCGCTCTGCCCCTGGATGCTTGCGCCAATCGAACCCGAAGTGATCGCCAGCTGCGTCAACCCCTGATTCAACTCGGGCATCGCGCCCGAGCTCAACGCATGCCGCGCCGAATCCGTCGTCGACAATGCCTGCTGCGTCGACGCATTCACATGGTCGGCCAACTTGCCCACACTTGTCGCCGTAGCCGCCGTATCCGTATTCAACGTCGTCAAATCATCAATAGTGCCTTTCGCATTGTCATTCGCCGTTTGCAACTGCTCAAGCAAGGCCTGCAACTGACCGCTCACCCCAGGAATAGCCGGCAGCTGCAGATGCTTCAACTGCTCGATAATCGACGCATTCGTCTCCGTCACGCTCTGCGCGGTATGCAACGCATTCGCCACATATCCGTTCGCCACCACCATCGAACCGCTCACGCCGCTCACGCCACCCGACGCCTTCGCAACCGCTTGGCTCAACAGACTACTGCCCTTATCCAATTCAGCCGACGTAGACGACGCAAACGAACCCAGAGAACCCTGCGCGTGCGTAATCAATGACGACGTAGTGGACAACGCACCGCTCGCATCGTTGCCGATGCGACGAACCGACTCCAAGGCGTCCCGAGCCTGCTGGGTCTTCTGCGGAGCACCATCCAAAGTCTTATCCAAATCCTTGATGGTACTGCGAATCTCACTCACATTCTGCGACGCCGCACGCAACGCCTTGCGTGCCTTGCTGCCTGCGCTACCCGTAGCATCCTGCCACTGTCGTTCCGTATCATTTAACGCCGAACCAACCACCGAGCTCACCGTCGAAACAAAGGTGCTATTCACCTGGCGATCGATCGTGTTCGCTCCCACATCCGTAACCTTCGGCGCAATGGCACTCGCCTTCTCGTTCACGTAATACGCCAACTCCGGACGTTGCCCATGGCCCTCGATCGTATCCACCAAACGCTCGCTGAAATTCGCCGGGATAATAATCGCCGCATAACTCTGCCCCGACCGCACATCATCCATAGCCTGGCGTTCGCTCACAAACGTCCAGCCCAAATCATGGTTGGCGCGCAACTGCTCCACCAGCTGATCGCCAAGATTCGTCTCGCCCGTCAATGTCGAAGTCGCCCCCCGGTCGTTATTCGCCACCGACACGCGAATGCCGCCCGTATTGCCGTATGGATTCCAAAAACCCACGATGTTAAACCAGGCGTACATCGGCGGGATCACAATAAGACCCAGCATGATGATCCACGCTGCGGGGACGCGCAGCACGCGCACTATATCGCGGCGCATGATGGCGAACACATTGCCCATTGACGGCTCTCCTTCGGATGACGAGGCGCGGATGAGCGTTGAGCCCACGGCGTGAGTGCGGGTCACAACCAGCTCCGGGGGCAGACATCCATACGGCGTCGGCTGCACGAGGCCAGCAACCCGCGCCGCTCAATCCGCATACGACTTATGCAACCCTCGTTGCCAAATCGCTACGTTTTGCGTAGCGCTACGTATAACGTATCGTAACGCGAGCCGTGGAAATAAAGCCACGCGGCGTTGCGCAGGACGCGATACACCCGGAGCCGCGCGACGTAGAAACTGTGCATCTGCAGCACCCTTGCGGCCCCTAACAAGACGCCACCGGACAAAATGTGCATACACCGTACCGAGAGCATCACTTTTGGTCCGCTACGAGCGTCGTAACAGCACAACCTCTGCCCCAGAGTGCGGCACATGCACAATTTGCAAAGCAGGAATCCAGCCCCATCCCGAAACCGCGTCTACGCACCACGCCCGCCGCACCGGATACGCCACGCCCGCCATACCAGACACACCACTCACGCCATACCAGACACACCACGCCCACGCAAACGTATATGCCCCCACTACCGACATGGACAAAACTCACGCCTTTTCGGACCCCGAACCCGAAAGTGCGTGTTTCCAACATCCGCGACGCCCGTTTCACGCCTCCAAGAGTGTGGGAAACACGCACCTTCCCTTCCAAAATGGTATAAACACACACAAAACAACGCCCACCAATGCCGAAAACACACACCTTCCAAAACAACCGGCCAACCACACGCACAAAAGTGTGTGTCCACCACACTCCTACGGCCTCAGCCAAAGCCCACTCCCGGACGACCCCAGCCCCAAGCAGCACTTGTTCCACGCCCACCACCGCCCAAAACTGCAGATACACGCCACTCCCGCCATACCGGATACACCACGCCCACGCAAACGTATATGCCCCCACTACCGACATGGACAAAAACACACGCCTTTTCGAACCCCGAACCCGAAAGTGCGTGTTTCCAACATCCGCGACGCCCGTTTCACGCCTCCAAGAGTGCGGGAAACACACACCTTCCCTTCCAAAATGGTATAAACACACACAAAACAACGCCCACCAATGCCGAAAACACACACCTTCCGAAACGGGACCGCGGGCGGCAACCACTACCAATGTCGAAAACACACACCTGCCGAAACAGGACCGACGACGGCAGTCCCATCAGTAGGAAAAGACACAGTTTCAGGCCGACGGGGCGCAGATCAGGACGTGGACATGCGACCTACTAGAAACGGGACGAGGGGCGGGACATGCGAACTTCCGAAACGGGAAACACAGGGCAGAGTTGCGGCGACCTACCGAAACGGGGAATGTGAGCAGAGACGGACGGCAAGCCGAAACGGAGACGCGGGACGGGAGGGGGAAGAGAGTCGGTGAACCGACACCGAACGCCCAAGCCCAGCAGAACGAAAACCCTAGCAGCCGCCACAACCGGCAGCGTGAAAGGCCAAAACCCCGCCACAACCGGCAGAACCAACCGACACCAAACCACCAAGCCCGGCAGAACGAAAACCCTAGCAGCCGCCACAACCGGCAGTGCGAAAGGCCACGCCACTTAGCGCACCGGACACGCGAAACGATACAGTGCCCAGCCTTGCGCATAGTCACCGACGTTGGAGTAATCCTGCACTTTACGCATGGTGCCGTCGGCCACATATTGTTCGATGAGGTCATCGCGGTGGAAGGGATCATACTGCGCTTTGAACGTGAACATCTGCAAACTCTCCGCCTGCGTACCCATACTCAGGAAATATGCGGGTTCGTCAGGCGTAATACCGCATACGGTGTCAAGCAGCAGGGAACCGTCGCCGGAGTTGAACGCCTGCTCGACCTGGGCGAAGATGGCACCGTTGTTCTCAACCATCGGATTGTAAATCGGATACAGCATGTTCGCACCGAATACCGTCGCACCATACATGGAACCGTTCAGCGGATCGGAGACAATGGTGGCGCGAGTGCCCGTCAGCCGTACCATGCGCGACAGAATCTTATATTTCGCAGAGGTGAGCTGCTCGGTAGGCGACTCGTTGGTGAGCATCATATTGCGGTATACGCTTGCCGACAGCTCCGCGCGAGTCGTGTCACCGAATTGGCAACATACCGCCAACACCACCGCCATGGCACACGCCACGCCCCGTCCTACTCCGCGCAGCGAGCGCCGTCGCGCAGGAGACCCTGCCTCCACACCCACAGGCGGTTGTCCCACAACACACGAACCAGAGCCGGAGCGGCTAGCAGACGATGCCCGCTCCGAAGCAACCGACGATGAGACAGGTTGAGCGCAGCGGGAGATAGACGAAGTCGCCACACCAGCAACGTCAGTATCTGCATCCGCAGCGCCAACGGGTTGCGCACCGGCATCGTCACCCCCACCAGATTCATGGGCACCCGCAGCAGACACATCCAAAGCATCGGCATCCGCACTCATCGCGCCAGCAACATCCACACCGACACCGGCGCCCACAGACAATCGGCTGGAGTCCCCGCCAGCACTGGCAGCACGCCGTATCGACGCCATCATGCACCATGAGAAGACCAGTACCGGCAGCACGCCGAACGGCAGCATGGTGAGCGGGCGGGTTTCCGCGCGGTACCAAGCCGCTGCCACGATATTGGGGAACCAGCCGACCAGCGCCGTGGAGCACACGTATACAAGCATCACCAGCGCCCACACCATGAGCACGCTGATCGCATCCTTGCGCACGCGCCGGCACGCCAACTGTCCGCTTGCAAACCACCGGGGACGGACCGCCACCACAAGCAACACCAGCACGCCGATGATGACGGCGAGCGCCATCAGCCACCCGCCGATACCGCTGATATTTTCACGCAATCCGACCCATAACGCTTCGGGTACAGTGCGGTTGGGTTCAAACGTATGAAACCAGCTGCTGGGGTCGAGATAGCGGTTGGAGCGATAGGTGGCGGTCATATAGAAGAAAAACGCGACGGCCCCGGCGCAGACGGCGGCGAACATGGCGGCGATAAGTTTCCACGGCAGACGCAGGAGCGCGAATGGACCGATGAAGAGCAGCCAGGTGAACACCATGCGAGGGTGGGCGAAGATGCATAGACCTGCGGCGAGAACCGCGAGCAGCAGCCAGATAACGAGTGACCGTCGCGCTTGGGCGGAGGCGGGAATGTTGCTACGCCGCGTTTGCGCCCAATGCGCGAAAGCGTCGAATAGGCGCAGTGTGGCGTACAACCAGTACGGCAGTAGCGTGGTGGCCAATCCGTAGGCGATCAGCGGCCCGGCAAACAACATCCAGTACGGATGGCAGGGCGAGGTAACGGCCAGCACCGGCACGATGATGGCCATGCAGCAGGAGAACGGTCGCCATGTGGAGCTGCGCTCGCAGTGTGCACCATATTCAGCGTCACGCCCGTCCACATTGCGCGTCCAATAACTGGCGAGCAGTTGCACGCCTGCGGGCCATACCACGCCGGAGGTCACGATCCACACGAGATTCAACGCCGTGTACACGTTCATCGAATATCCAACCCATGCGGCGACGCGGATCAGCCCTGCGGCAAGCAGGTGGAACATGGGCGGATAGTAGGCGTCGTTGGGCCACAGACGGGTGGCAGCGCCTATGCCTTCGTCGAGTATTTTGCGAATGAAATAGTAGTGTGCTGGCGCATCGATTTGATGCAACGGATACTGCCAGGCTGCCGTACCCGTAGGGAACCACGCCACTACAATCACCAAAGCCAAAGCCACGCCCAGTACGGAACATGCGGGCAGCATCATGCTGCGGAATCGTCTGCACCTCACAATCATGACGATACCGGCATCACCATATATTGCCGTTATACATCCGCGAACCACTATCATTGGGCGACGGCCCCATCTGCGCAACTCGCACCATCGAGCGGCATACCGCCACCACCAAGCATCGTCCGTGCTTTCAGACGACTCTCAGGTTTTAATAAGGGGTATAACAATGTATCAGTGGTTACATTACACATAGTGTGCGGTCACCGCCGCCAACGATGACACCGCACATTGTCCGAGACCACAGCGCTTGCACGTTGCACAGCGCACACGGATAGAGAATATTGGAGAAGCCGCATGTTTGTGATGACAAACGCTTGGGGCACGGTTGCCCGCCATCGCTGGCGCGCCACCGGCACCGTACTCGTTGCCCTCGTTGCCACTGTTGGATCGATATTTGGCATGGCAGTACTTCACGAACGGTCGCTGGCCGTGGGCAGTGACTATGACGCCCTCGCCCCGAACGCGGTAATCCGCCCGACGCAGACCACTTTGGCCAAGCGCGACGGCGCTGACGCGAACTGGACGAAGCAGTATCTTTCTTGGGACGACTACACCAAGTATGCCACCGCGATGCAAAACAAGGGACTGCAATTTGACTATACGCTGGCGGAATCCGTACCCGTTCGCGCAACCGGTGATTTGCATGCGGTTACCACCTCACACACCACGGAAGCCGACGCGGAGAGCACCGGCGGTGACTTTACGCTGCGCGCCTTCTATACGCTGGACGCGGCTCATGAAAACGAGTTTGGGCGCTATCGCATCGTTTCAGGCAAGCATTTGCGCTACAACGGCGCAAACGCCAAAAATGGTGCGCTGATTTCGCAAGAACTGGCCGATGCCAACCATCTCAAGGTCGGCGATTCCCTGACGGTTGGGCACCCTACCAATCCCGACACAACCATCAATTTAACCGTGCGCGGCATTTACGAATACACCGGCAGCGCACCGGCCGGCTACGGCAATGATGCAAAATACGCCAAAGACAACCGCAACAATGCTATTTACGTGACGTATTACACGTTTGGTTCCAACATGTTGGATGCTGCGGATGCCAGCGGGTGGGCGATTCCCGATCTCAACATCATATTCAAGCTCAGCAGCCCCACACAATACGACACCATGGTTAAGGCCGTGACGAAGGCAAAGCTTCCCAAGACTCACGAAGTGACCTCGCCGGTGATTAACCGATACGAGACATCCATTCAACCGTTGAACCAGCTCGCCGACGCCACTCGCATCGCGCTGATCACTTTGTGGATTGTTGCGGGCATACTGCTGCTCATCCTCGTCACGCTGGCGTTGCGCGGGCGCACCGAAGAGCTTGCCTTCGGGCTTATGGTCGGCGCTTCTCGAGCTCGCCTGGGATGGCAGATGATGTTGGAAGTATGGATGCTCACCATCCCGGCGTTGGCCGTGGGCACCGCACTTGGCGCATGGACTGCAGGCCCGCTTGGATCGGCGCTCACGCACGGTCACGCCACTGCGGCTACCGGCGCTTTGGTCGGCAAAACCGTACTGTACGGATTGGGCGTATGCCTGGTGTTGGCACTGATCGCATTGATGCGCGCGCTGATGATGCGCGACGCGACGGTATTCGCACCGAGGGATGCGGCATTGAATGCCCTGGACAGCGAAACCGACGGTATCAACGCCGGTGAACCTACCGATATTGATACCAAGCCAACAGATGAAACGACATATGAACACCGCGACGACAACGCAACCAACGATGCTGACGATACCGTCGGCAACATCGTCAGCGAGCACGAGGAGGACTGATATGAGCGAGCATGACACTACGGCCACCGGCAACGACAACGAACCGCTCGACGACGTCGAGATGACAAACGCCGCCGAACATATCGATCCTACCGAAGATGGCGTGGATGACCACGAGACTGTTGACTCCGACACCACCGTTGACGCCGACAACTCGGACCATGCAGACGGCGATGAAGACGACGGCACTACCACCGATGCATCACCTGCCGACGCACTGACGTTCAGCATTGTGTTCGATGACGACATCGACGCCGATACGTCGTTGCCCGACGATCAAGGACCGGTAAACGGCGAAGATTGGAGCGACGACTGGACGGATGATTGGAATTCCGCATCGCCGGAAGTCGAGTCAGCCACGGATGCCGAGGGTGACGGCTCCGCCGAAACTGCCGATGATGCCGACGCTTCGCAGGACGATGACACCGTTGTTCCGGCCGTGGATGAAACCATTGTGCAAGCGGCCACCCGTCATGTGGATGCTGTCTACGATGCAGCCGCTACAACGTCGGATGATGCCGTCGCAGACTCCAATACCACCACCGATGATACGGACGACACTCATAATGCGGGCAGCGCAGTGGCATCAGCGGCGAATACGGCTTCTTCGCACATCGACCGTAAGCTGCGAGGACGAGACGACCTATCGCTGCTCAAGGTGTATCCAACGTTTTCCATGCAGGATGTCACCGTGTCAAACCCCAAAACCGGGCGCGATACGCTCGACCACATCACGATGGCATGTTACGACGGCGCCACGCACGCCCTGCTCGTAGACCGCAACGATACGGAATGCCATACCACGTTGATGCAAGTGGTGTCAGGCCTGCGTCTTCCCACCTCCGGCACGGTGAGATACCGCAGTGCCGACCTCCATGAGCTGGAGCCGATCACCGCTCGAGGGCACCGACTCGGCATCGTTCCGCAGCGGTATGCGGTGCGCGGCGACCTCACGCCAATCGACAATCTGGTCATGGCCATGGACGCATCCAACCGTTCTTTCATCAAGCCCAAACGAACGCTTGCCCGCGAACTTCTTGAACGCGTAGGATTCACCACCGACGACATCGACACCTTCGCGCACACACTGACCCGCGACCTCAGCGACGTCGAACAACGTCGCGTAGCATTGGCTCGCGCATTGTCCTGCGATGCCGAAGTCATTATCGCGGATGAGCCGACCGCCGGACTCAATCCTGCCGACGCGGCCGCCATCCAAAACTTGCTGCTGTCCCTCGCGGACGCAGCCAGCAAACGCTGCGTGATCATCGTCACCTGCGACGAGCATATCGCCGACGCCTGCAACGACGTCACCGAACTGTATTAATCGCACTGCATAAGCATATAAGCGGGGAGCGCGACTCATGCTCAAAGTCACGCTCCCCGCTTGTTTTTGGTGTTGGCCGGAATGCCCGCACGAAAAAGGAGAAACGAAAACGTGCGCGTCATCCCCGCCAAGTCTTGTATTTTGGCTCTGCGGCAGCCCTGCAGTACATGCCATCCGGGCTGCCGACAGTTTTGGCAGCGGAGGCCGTTTGGAAGCGACCGCATCTTGGCGGCGGTCGCCAAATGTGACGGCGGCAGCGGCGGAGGCTGCGGTCAGCCCCACAGCCACAAGCCGCCCAGCCACAAGCCGCCGACCGCGGCTTACTTCTGCCAGCCGATGTTCACCGGATCCATGCTTTCAAAACCAGCCGGACCCCAGTTCGCCAGGCCAGCCTTCACCGCATAGAATGCCGGCGGAGTGCTCAGCGGCACCGTGCCATACAGCTCCAGCGCAGCCTTCTCCGCCTTATTCGCAGCCTTCACGGCCTTGTTCTGATCCTCAATCGTGCCGGGAACCGCCACCAGCTTGTCCACCTCATCGCTGCCCACATAGGTGTAGTTCGATTCAGACTTCGAGCCATACAGCTGGGACATGTTCAGCTGGCCGAACGGGCTGGTCGCCTGCCACGACATGGGCAGCACATCGTAGTCGCCACTCGTCACCGTCGTCGCAAACTTGGAGGTGTCGCGGTTATCAAGCGTCACCTTGATGCCAGCCGTCTTCATCATCTGCTGATACGCCTTGGCCATGGCCGTGCCGGTAGCCGCATCGCCGAAATAGGTGTAGCGGATATCCAGCGTCTTGCCGTCCTTCGCATAGTAGCCGTCGTCGCCCTTCTTGTAGCCGGCGGACTCCAGCAACTTCTGCGCAGCGTCGACATCCACCTTGCGGGCGGCTTCCGGACGATTGTCCTCATAGCCTTCCTGGAACACAGGGAACACTTCGGAACCAGGCGCGGACGCCTTCCAATTCAGACCCTGGTACAGCACCTCGATGATTGTGTCCGTATCCAGCGCTTCGGTGATGGCCTGACGTACCTTGATGTCCTTGAGTGCACCGGACTTACCGTTATAGGTCAGCACGTTGGTGTTGAGGCTGTAGCCCAAGCGGATCTGGATGTTCTTCGTATCCTTCACCGTCTGCAGGCTGTTGTTGCTGGAGAAGCTCACCGAGTCGATCTCGCCGTTCTTGAAGGCGTTGAGCTGCGCGGTGTCCTCCATGTATTTGTAAGTTACCTTCTCCAGTTTTGGCGTGTCTCCCCACCAGTTCTCATTACGCACAAAGACCGCTCCGTTTTCATCGGCGCTTTCCACCTTGAACGGGCCGGCGGCCCACTCGTTGTGTGGATTGTCAACCCAACCCTGCGTGAAGGTCTTCGGGTCGGTGGCCTCCGGGCTGTACAGTGTGGTGAACACGCTCTGCCATGGATAATACGGCGTGCTGTACGTCACCACAGCCTGCTTGGCGTTCTCGCCTTCCGTAACGCTCTTGATGGACGAATAGCCGTCAGTCATCGGCGGATTATATTCCGGATTGGTGCCGTTGCACACTTCCCACGTTGACTTGAACGCCGTCCAATCAATCTCCTTGCCGTCGTTCCACTTGGCATCCGGATTGATGGTGTATACGACGGTCAGCGGATCCTCGCTCGTCACCTTGGCGTCGGTGATGTAATCCTTATTGAAGGACATGTTGCCCTTGACGTCGAACTTCAGCAGCTGCGGCATGTACCACTGCCATAGCTCCCCCATATAGCCGGTGTTGCCGTCCACGCTGAACATATTCCAATTCGGCGTGTAAGTAGTGGCCAACGTCAACGTGCCGCCATCCTTGACATTGTCACGGTCCTGCGGATTGTTATACGCCTTGTCCTTGTCAGGCATGGGGTACGCGCCCTCGTAATCCGCAGGAAAACCGGAAGCCGGTTCGGGAGTTCCCTCGGCCTGTGTGGTTTCGTTCGTGTTGCCGCCGCAACCCGAAAGCAGCATACCCAGCGCCGCTACGGTCGCTCCTGCTGCTGTCAGACGCTTCATGAGCCTCGTCATGGTGTCATCCTCTCTTACTCGTGGCCGTTATGGCCGGTGTGGAATCCGGATAAGCGGCGATATGCCGCCAGTGTTCCGCGCTGCCGCTCCTCCGGAAGAACGGCAGCTTACGCCGGAACACCACAGATATGGTTGACGCACACCGCCCGCCATTGCGGCGGCGGTATCACGCCTTGCGGGGCAGACGTGAGGCCGGCTCAGGCCAGTGCGAAATGGCACGCCACCTTATGGTCGCCTTGCATCTGCGAGACTTGCAATTCGGGGAATTCGCCATCGCACCGCGCACGCTGTTCCTCGCTCAACGTCTGCCGCAACGGGCATCGCGACGCGAACGGACAGCCGGCAATACGCTCCGTCGGGCTGGGCAATTCGCCGTCCAACACCACGCGCTGGCGAGAACGCTCCGCCTCCGGGTCGGGCACCGGCACGGCGCTCAACAGCGCCTGCGTATACGGATGCAGCGGGTTGTCGAACACATCCGACGTATCGCCCTGCTCCACGATGCTGCCCAAGTACATCACCGCGACCCGGCTGGAAATATGGCGAATCACCGACAGGTTGTGTGCTACGAACAGGTAGGCCACGCCCAGCTTGTTCTGCAGATCCTCCAGCAAGTTGATCACGCCCGCCTGAATGGACACATCCAACGCCGACACCGGTTCGTCCAGCAAAACCAACTTGGGATTCACCGCCAACGCGCGGGCGATGGCAATACGCTGACGCTGGCCGCCGGAAAACTGCGTGGGGAAACGATCCACCTGATCGGGGTTCAGCTCGACCAGCCGCATGAGTTCCGCGATACGATTGTTGATCTCCTCCTTGCTGTAATGCAGCACCTTCAACGGCTCCGCCAAAATGTCATACACCGGCAGACGTGGGTCAAGCGAGCTCATCGGATCTTGGAAAATGAACTGCACCTGGCTGTGCAGATCACGGCGCTCCGCGCGACTCATCTTCTCGCCGACGTTACGGTCAAACAAGGTGATGGTTCCCGCCTGCGGACGCTGCAATCCCATAATCTCCAACAATGTGGTGGATTTACCCGATCCGGATTCGCCCACCAGCGCCACCGTCTCGCCTTCACGCACATTCAGCGAGACCTTGTTCACCGCATGCACTTCGCCGATCTTGCGGCGCATCAAGCCGCCGGACGTCAACGGGAATGTCTTGACCAAGCCCTGCACATCCAGCACGGTTTCACGTTTCTCGCGCGGCACGCCCGCAAACTTCGACACCGACGACTCACCCACCGTATACACGTCGGAGAACGTCAACCCACGGTCGAGAATATCCTGCATGCGATGGCACGCCGCAAACTGGCCCTTGCGCCCCGGAACAGCCACAAACTCCGGCTCGCTCGCCAAACATGCTTCGGTAGCCAGTGGGCAACGCGGCGCGAACGGGCAGCCCTGCGGCAAATTCACCAAGTTCATCGGAGCACCCGGAATCGGCACCAAACGGTTGGTTTTCTTACGGTCCGAACGCGGCACCGCGCCCAACAAGCCCATCGTGTACGGCATCACCGGGCGGAAGAAAATATCATCCACCGGCGCACTCTCCACCGGACGGCCGGCATACATGACGATAATGTCATCAGCCGTGCCGGCAATAACACCCAAGTCATGCGTGATGAAAATCAGCGCCGCACCCGTCTCCTGCTGCGCTTTGCGCAACACATCCAACACCTGTGCCTGAATCGTCACATCCAAGGCGGTGGTCGGCTCATCGGCGATAATCACATCCGGATCATTGGCAATCGCCATCGCAATCACCACACGCTGGCGCATACCGCCGGAGAACTGATGCGGATACGCCCTGAGCCGCTCCTCAGCGTTCGGAATACCCACCAACTGCAGCAATTCGATCGAACGAGCCGTAATCTGCTCGGCCGTCATATCAGGATTATGAATGACCAACGCTTCCTTCAACTGATCGCCGATGCTATACACCGGCGTCAGCGCGGACAACGGATCTTGGAACACCATCGCAATGCGGTTGCCGCGCAGCTTGCTCATCTCCTGATCGGTTTTGGTGAGCAGCTCCTCGCCACGGAAACGAATCGAACCCTCGACCTTCGCATTAGGGCTGAGCAGCCCCATCACCGCCATGGACGTGACCGACTTACCCGAACCGGACTCACCCACAATGCCCAGCGTCTGACCGCGCTTCAAGGCGAAACTTACACCGCGCACCGCACGAACCGTGCCCGCTTCGGAGGCAAAGCTCACATGCAGGTCGCGCACATCCAGCACCACATCGCCTTGCTTGGCGATCGAATGGATCATCGCCTCGTCCTGCATAGTCGCCGCCTGCGCGGGAATCGTCTGTCCAGGCGCTGTTTTGACTTTCGTCTTCAACCAACTCATGATTTCTGTTTCCCCTTATTTCTCAACGTGTTTGTCATCGTGCACCGCAACGTATGCCACGCCGTGTCTGCACATTCCTCGCCGTATGGATACGGCCGTCACTCCGCCTTGCCGCCAGAGCGCGAATACGGATCGATGGCGTCTCGCAAACCATCGCCGATGAGCTGCACGGAGAACGTGAGCACAATAAGCGTTACCGCCGGGAAAATCAGCACCCATGGCGCAGTCAGCAATACCGACTGTCCCTCGTTGAGCAGCGTACCCAACGACGTGTCAGGCGCCTTGATGCCCAGGCCAAGGAAGCTCAACGACGTTTCGGAACTCACCGCGCCGACCACGCCCAGCACCGTATTGATAATCAGCACGGAGCCGAGATTGGGGATCAAATGACGAAGAATAATCGTGAACGAACCAACGCCCATGAACTTCGCCGCCTTCACATAATCCAGCTCGCGCAAACTCATCGTCAGCGTGCGCAGCACACGCGCATAGCCAATCCATCCAAAGACGGTAAGGCCAAACGTCAGGCCAAGCCACCCCGAATTGCCACCGGCGGAACGCACGATCATGGCGATAAGCAGGAAGGAAGGAACCACCAGGAGCATGTCCAATATCCACATGCCGACCTTCTCCACCCAACCTTCGAAAAATGCCACGGCCGTGCCGATCACCGCGGCAATTGCCGTCGTACACATTGAGCTCAAGATACCGATGCTCAGCGAGCGCCCCAAACCGCGCACCACCATGGCGTATAAGTCCGAGCCGCCGCTCGTCGTGCCCATCCAGTGCTCGGCGTTCGGAGCGACACCCAATGCGGTGAAGTCCAAATCTTCATAGCTCCACTTGGAGAAATGCGAACCAAACACGGCGAACACGATCAGCACCAGCAGCATCACCAAGCCGAATACCGCCGAAGGACGGCGGAAGAACCGCCGCACATACAAGGTCATGCGCCCGGTGCGCTTGAAGTTGGGGGCAACCGGAGCCGCTTCCGAAGTCGTAGTCACCGAAGAAGTCGCCGTATCCTGCGGCAGTTGCGACGGCCGGTCCGATTGCTGCGCGGCAGTCTGTTGTTTGTTCTGTTCCATTGCCTTACACCACCTTTAGTTCAACCGGATACGCGGATCGAGCCAAGCCGAGAAAATATCGGCCAACAGCGCGCCCGTCAGCGTGCACACGCCGCCGAATGCGGCGATACATACCGCTCCGTTGATATCGTTGTTGGCGATGGTCGTCACAAAATACCGGCCCAGGCCATTGATGGCGAAGATGGTTTCCGTAATCACCGCGCCGGTGAATACGCTGGCGATGGAAAACGCCACATTCACGGTGGTGGGAATCAGGGAAGTGCGCAACGCATGCTTGCGGATCGCCTGGTTCAGCGTCAGGCCCTTGGCACGAGCCGTACGCACGTAATCGGCGTTCATCGTATCCAACAGATACGTACGCTGGGTCAGGTGGTAGCTCACCGCGCCAGGAATCGTAATCACGATGGTGGGCAACACGATGTGCTGCAGGAAGTCCACGAACGCCGCCCACGGGTTCGACCCCTCGTATGAATGCAAACCGGTGACAAAGAACAGGCGCACACCCGTAAGATTGTTCAATGCAATCGCACCGAACACCACAAACAGACCAAACACCGCCGGAGGAATCACCAGGAAGAACGTCGCCACGGCGTTGAGCGCGCGATCCTGCCATTGATACTGCCGGATGGCGGTGTATACACCAATGCTGACGCCGATCAGGATGCCGAGGACCGTGGCGATGGTGACCAGCTGGACGGACGCGGCGATGCGCGACGCCACCGCAGGTCCGACCGGCGATTGGTCGGGAGCCAGACCCCAATCCCATTTAGTGACGATGTTTTTCAGCCAACGAAAATAACGCAGTATCACCGGCGTCTGATCGTTGATGTTCGCGTTGGTCAGCGTACGGTTGATGGATTCGATCGGCGGCTGGGGATGGCGCTGCAGATAGTTCGACCGCGGATCCATGAACGCGCTTGCGAGAAAGTACGTCATGGAGATGGCGACGAACAGCATCACCGCATAGTTGACGATACGTTTGGCGATATATTTGAGCATGGCGTGCGCCTCCGTGCGTCAGATGGTCGGCACGGTGGCTGGGTTTCCCGCTTTCGAGATGCGCTTATTCATGATTCGTTTCCCCTTTCACTCCTGATGAGATTGGAGGAAAACGTATCCCTTATACCACGTAACAATCAACCCATGTTCATATAATGGACAAAAAATATAGGTATCAGCTCATAAAACTTATAACCGATACCGAAAAATACCTTATATTCTCGGGAAAAAACCATGAATATTCCCGGACTAGGCCAACTACATATCGTCAATTATGCTTAATCAAACGTTACAATTGAGTTTTACCACTTGACATATAAATACAACACATGCAAAGAGGCGGCACGCACGCAAAAGGCGACGTCGGAAACCGACGCCGCCCTCCGTTTGCCGTCACATCCTTACAGCTGCACCCAAGCGGTCACATCCTGCGGCAGCTTGCCGTCAGCCGTCAGTTCAACAGACACCAGCAGCACGTCGCCCGCAGGCAAATCCACCGGCTGAGCGCCGAAATTGGTGATGCTCGCCCAACCATTCGAACGGCGATAGGCAATCACGCCACCGCGATGCCCATCGGCGCCATCGCACACCTCGGACGCCTGGTCCTGCGGCAACCACTGCAGCTGCGTGTCAGCAGGCATCAACTCGTGGCGCAACTCCAGCGCCCTGCGATACAAATTCAGCATGGACCGCGGGTCGGCATCCTCCACATCAGCTGCGAACGAGCTATACCAGCGAGGCTGCGGCAAATGCGGCTCATGCGAAGCTTCACCAGCCTGCTCCTGGCTCACGCCCGCCCCCGGGACCTTCACCGCAGGCGAGAATCCGAACGATGCAGCATCCGCGCCAACCCATGGCAACGGCACGCGGCACCCATCACGGCCCTTCTCCTTGTGCGCGCCAGCGCTGGTGACGGCCGTCGGGTCCTCAAGCCGATCCCACGGGATATCCGCCACTTCATACAGGCCCAGCTCTTCGCCTTGATACAGGTACGCCGACCCCGGCAATGCCAGCTCCATCAGAATCGCCGCACGCGCACGCTTAGCGCCAAGCTCGCGGTTCTCCACATACGTCTTGCCATCGCGCAGCAGCCAATCCTTGGCCAACTGATGGTGAGCGCCCTGAGTGTCCATCTGAGGCAAGCCATATCGGCTCGCATGACGCGGCACATCATGATTGCTCATCACCCACGTCGACGTCGAGCCAGAACGCTCGGCAGCCGCCAGCCCTTCTTCAATCGCCGTATGCAAATCGTCGCGCACCCAATCCATCTTGGCGTATTCAAAATTAAACACTTGCCCCAACTCGTCGGCGCCGGCATACAAATACTGACGGTCAGGGTTCACCCACGCTTCCGCCACAGCGAATGCCGGCGGATCGTACTCGTTGAACACCTCGCGCCATTCGCGGTAGATGGCATGCACGTCGTCGCGGTCATACAGCGGGTGGCTGCCGTCGGAAGGCATCCCGCTTTCGGTCACATCCCAGTCGTCGAGGTCATCACGGTCGAGGTCCTTCGCCAAGCCGTGCGCCACGTCGACACGGAAGCCATCGGCGCCGTGGTCCAGCCAAAATCGCAGGGTTTTCTTGAAGTCTTCGCGCACTTCGGGATGGTTCCAATTCCAGTCGGGCTGTTCCACGGTGAACATGTGCAGATACCACTGACCGTCGGGTACGCGCGTCCACGCCGAGCCGCCGAAGCAGGCGGTCCAATTGGTGGGCGGCAGTTCGCCGTGTTCGCCGCGCCCCTCACGGAAGATGTACCGGTCGCGCTCCGGGGAACCGGGTCCCGCCGCTAGCGCCGCCTTGAACCACTCGTGCAAGTTCGACGAATGGTTCGGCACAATATCAACCACCACCTTGATACCGGCCTCATGCGCGGCTTTGGTCAGCGCATCGAAATCCTCCATGGTGCCGAGCTTGGGATCCACGTTGCGGTAGTCGTCCACATCGTAGCCGCCGTCCGCCAACTGCGAAGGATAGAACGGGCTGAGCCAAATGGCATCCACGCCCAGTCGCTTCAAATAGGGCACCTTGGCGGCAACGCCGGCGATATCGCCCAGGCCCGATCCGGTGGAGTCCTTGAAGGAACGCGGATACACCTGATAGACAACCGCCTGCTTCCACCACAGCGAAGGATCGTAAGCGCTATGTTGTTCGGTATTGGTCATGAGCTTCTCCTCGGCTCTGAGTGTTCTCTAACAATGCGCCGCATCGCTTTGTGTGGCAGCGTTTGCATGCCACATCTAGCGCCGTGCGCTTTGCACTGCGGCAAAGTTGTGCAAGACGTCTTCGCCACATCATTCGTGAGTTATGATAGCGCTTTCATTTATGCGACACGCCACTACAGCACGGGAGGGCTATACGCGCAACAACACGCGCCAATAAATCATAACAATCTAGGTATATACGACATATTGACGGCTCCTCTGTCCATGTAAGCGTTATCATATAGGTGAGAGGATGTCGCACCGCCGACGCCAAGCAACCAATACCGACGCAATCGAGGTTCCACCGTGACTGACGACCGCCGTACCCGCGCCACCATCAACGACGTGGCCACGCTGGCCGGCGTGTCCCCCGCCACCGTGTCGCGCGCACTGCGCAACGCCGCCAATGTAAGCCCCTCCACCAAAGAACGGGTTCGCGACGCCGCGGATCAGCTTAACTTTAGCCTTTCCAAAAGCGCGTCCGCCTTGGCCTCCGGCCGCGCGATGCGCATTCTGCTCCTAGTGTCGGGAACACTTAACGGATGGTTCAATGCCAACGTGCTGCAAGGTGTGTACGAAACGCTTACGCCGCAAGGCTACGACGTCATCCCCTCATTCATCACCAACCGCGCACAGCTCGACAGGTATTTCCAAGAGCTGCCCAAGAACCGCAACGCCGACGCCATCATTGTTTCTTCGTTTGAGTTCAGCGAAGCACTCCACGATCAACTGCACGCCATGCACATGCCAGTGGTTGGCTTGGACGCGCCGGCCACCACCGGTTTTGACGCATCAGTGAACGTAGACGATACGGATGGCATGACGCAAGCGCTGCATCTTCTGCAATCGCTCGGGCACGAACGCTGCGTATTCGTGGGCGGCGAAGCACCTGCCGACATGGTGTACAGCACCACAGCGCGAGTTCACGCTTTCCGGGATGCCGCAACCAAACTTCGTATCCCTTCCCATACGCTTACCGCGCGGGGAGACACTACTGCCCTCCTTGCGCGTCAGCTTGCCGCACAGTTGCTCTCCCTATCACCACGACCAACGGGAGTTTGCGCGGAAACCGACGAGTTGGCCGTGGCACTCGTTAAAGAACTCCGCCGCCAACATCTGCGCGTCCCCGACGATTGTTCGATCATCGGATTCGACGACGCCGACATCGCGCATATCGCAGATTTGACAACCATCCGACAAGAACCCTTGACGCTCGGCCGCACCGCCGCAGCCCTCACCCTTGCACTGCTCGAAAGCCGCGATGTTGATGCCCCCCACCAACTGATGCCTACACGACTCATATTGCGCGACACGACTGCGATGTTCGACGCGAAACCGGCTCTCGGAACCAAACAGAACCCTGATAGTGTGTGAAAACATCGCTGTTATGCACGATACCGTGCGTATTGCCACATTCCAGGCGTGAACGTGAACGTGGGTATTGCCCACACCCACGCACACTCCCATCAGCCTCCTGCCAATGGCGCAAACACACACTTTGCCCATTGCGGGCTTCGCCGTACGCGGCCCCACCGCCACACCAACCACACGAACCACACCAAACACATGAACCACGCCAAACACATGAACCACGCCAAACACATGAACCACGCCACCCACACGTAGGTGATCGAACGAAAGTGCGTGCACACACCATCGCCACACCCCACAAAGTGCGCATATACACCATGCGGAGCAGGAAAATGCGTGTCTACCACACTCGTGGAGCCTCGAAACGGTTCCCACGGATGGCACAAACACACACTTTCCGACCTAGACCCGAAAAAGGCCCGGGGATCACCACCCACCAATGGCGCAAACACACACTTTCCGAAAACAGCGCCAAACCAACCCACCAAAACCAACCACTACGGATGGCGCAAACACACACTGTGCCAATACGACCACCGGATGGAAACGGCCATCGGATAAGACCAACCAGCGGACCCCACTACCGGACAACCCCCACCAACCAACGCCCCCACCGACGGATTGAACCGGCCAGCAGACGACTCCAACCGGCGGACGCAAACCACCAACATCCATACCCCACCGGATACGCAAAGGGAGCGGGCCCATCACCCGCTCCCTTTTTCCCAGCCGTCGGACACGATCAGCGGCAGGCACGCCCGCCCGGCGTCCGATTACCGCTGCCGTCCGGCCCTGCCGCCCCGACCAGGCGGCACAGGCCTCACAGCACCCGGTCAGCGCCCCGCGTGGGTTTCGCGCCTACGCCTGCCGGCCACCAGCAGGAACGCCAGACCGGCCATCGCGGCCACGAGCACACCAACACCGGCCACAGCCGCACCCGTCGGCGTGGTCGTCCGGCCGGACTCATCGGTTCCACCGTCGACATTGCCGCTCGGCACAACGCCCAGACCAAACTTCGCCACAGCCGAGGCCTTCGGGAAATCTACAATCTGGAACGTTACCGCCGTTGTGGATCCTGCGCCCGCCTTACGTAGCGCAGCCACCGACGTCTCTTCGGCAGCGACCTGAGATGCGGTCAGCGGAGTAACCGCACCAAAGGCATCCACTCGCATGGCCACAACGTTGGCTTTCTGCTGCAAGCCCGCATATGTCGGCGCCTGAGAGACAGCCGCGAACTGATCGCGTTCGGCCGCAGTGATCTCGGCGTCATTGGCCAAGACCACGTACCCGCCCTTAGACGGATCTTCGGGATCGACCGGCACAAGTCCGCCGTTATCACGCACGTGCGCAGTAACCGAGGCGGTGACCGCGTGATCATCCACCATTCGGAACACCACGGTAGCGCCGTCCGTCACCGTATCCACGGTAGCGTCAACGAGCTTGCCGCTGATACGCACCAGCGCTTCCACATCCTGCGCAGTGACCGCCGACCCATCGGCCTTGCGACCGGATACATACGCGCGGTCGAACAGGAATGCACCAAGCGCATCGGCATGTTCGTGCAATTCGCTCTTGGACGCGTACACATCCTGCGCGTGCAGGCTGATACCGGAGTCCGGATCCGTAGTGCCACCGTTGGTGATACGCACCTGCGAGCGGCTGGAAAGCAGTCCGGCGCGAGTTACCGTACCGTCAGCAGTGGTGAAGTCCACCCACGCATTCTGGCCTGCGGTCTTGTACGCATCGCCATTCTTCAAGCCAGAAGCATCCACGTCAATGGCCGCATCCTTGACCGGCGTCGAGTAGTCATCCGTGGCATACACGGTGACATTACCCAACTTGATCAAAGCCGCATCGTCGAACGTCGGCAATTCAGCCTCGCCCACGGTGAAGTCGTCGGAGAAGATTGCATAATGCTGTCCGACGGTGCTCGCCGAGTAGATGGTGACCTGCGATGTCGTCTGCGCGGAGGCCTGACCGTACTCAATGCGGAACTGCGCCTTGGCGTCGGCATCGCCGGCCTTGCGACCGTCGAGCGTGCCCGCACGGTCGACGATGCTGACCTGATCGCTTAGGTCAATGCGCTCGTCCGTGCCGTACACGTATGCGGTCACCTTGGCGCGATCACGGAGCACTGCATCGCTCACCCGCTGCGGACCATTCCCGATCTCCGCCTCAGACACGGTAAACGGATTCGAGAAGATGGCCAGATTGCCCTTGCTCGGGTCGGTCGGATCGATTGGCGTGACGCTGCCATCGGCTGTTACCGTCATCGTCACCTCGGCCTTGAGCGCGTTCTGGCCCTCGCCCGCCGTGAAGGTGACGGTGTAGTCACCGATGCGCCATGCGTCGTCAGCCGTTTCGTCGTCAGCAGCCTTCACCTGCACGGCGACATCGTCAACGGTCAGGTTCTTGCCGTCCAACATACCTTCGACCTGCGCGCGCTCGAACATAGCGGTCTTAAGCGCCTTCACGCTGTTGACAGTGCTCGGCTTGCTGCCTGCATAATCGTCTTTCAGCTCATTGAGGCCGAAGCCGAAGTTCAATGCATACAGCTTGCCGTGTTCGTTCTCCTGACCGTCCTGCCAAATGGTGAACGCGGAGGTGCTGGATGCCTGCGTCTGTGCGGTTGCATGGAACTCCACGCGGGCGGTGGTACCAGCCGACGCAGCAGCTAGCGCGGCAACGTCATCTGCCGTGGGCTCCATCTCTGCGGCGGTCAACGCCGTGGCCAGGCCATTGGCATCAACCTTCACACCAACCACATGCGCAGCTGCCTGCAGGTCCGCGTAGTTCGGAGCGTTGGCGGCATCGGTCAACTGATCGCGCTGCGCCACCGTCAAGGTGACATCGTCCGACATGACGAGGTAGGAGTTGCCCTGTTCGTCCGGACCAACCGGTTGACCACCGTTGTCGCGCACATGCGCGGTGACCGTGGCCGTGATGGTGTCGCCGGCGGCACGCGCCGAACGTGCCTTGGCTGTGCCGGATGCCGGAATCGTGTACGCGAAGGTAATCGCCGAACCATCGACAATCGTATCCTTGCTGACCGCTTCCTGCCCGAGCAGGACCTGAATATCGGCATCAGTCAATGCCACGCCGCTGCGATATACAGTGGCATGCGCACGGTCAATCAACAACGTCGCCAGCTTCGCCGCGTCAGAAGCTCCGTCGATCTCCTGCTTGGAGATGTAGAGGTCTTGCGCGGTGATGCGATAGGTGCCATCGTTGCTGCTGCCGCCGTCGGCGGTGATTACCACGTTGGACGTGCTGGAGGCAGTCTGCTGGCCTTCGCCCGTCTGTGCGGAGGCGCTGAAGGTCACCGTGGCGGTACCGGCAGGATGGTCATCCAGGCTCGTTGCGCGATCGCTGGTCACCTGATCCGTGATGGTGGTACGCTCGCCGTTGACGTAACGATAGGCCAACACATTTGCCGCCTTGCGCAACGCCGCATCGTCGAGATACGCCGGACCATCCTTCTTGATCTGGTTCGCGCCCACGGTGAAGTCGTTGGAGTAGACGAACACACCGTTGGTAGTGTCGCCTTCACCACCGCCATTCTCGAACACACGCATGGATACCGTTGCCAACGCATTGGTGTCCTTGACGGTGAAGGTCACCGTGCTGACGCCCTTGCTGTTCGGCCAGGCAGTGTTGGCGTCCACTGCATTGCCGGCCAGCGTGATGGTCACCTTATCGACGCTCAACGGCTCGACGCCGTCCTTGTCGGCACCCGATACGGACGCATGCTCGAACAGGAATTGCGACAACGACATACCGCTTGCTTGCGCCGTGTTGAGATCATCCAACGTCACGGCGAAGCTGTTGGCTTCGATGCGGGCCTTACCATCGGTCTGATCGCCACCGGTATCGGTCTTGACAGTCATGGTTACAGTGACGCTGGCACCTGACTGGCTGGTGAAGGTCACCTGATAGGTGCCTTCCTCGAAGGTACCGCCGTTCTTCAGGTAGTCGGCAACGCTCTGCTGCTTGCCGCCCGAAGTAATCGTCACAGTCACCGTGTTGCGGTCAAGCGCGGAGCCATCGGCGTTCGTGCCGGCGACGTCGGCCTTGTCGCGCAGCAGCGCTTCGATGGCGTCGGCGTCCTTCAGTGCACCGTTCTCCATCAACTCGTTGTCGCGGCCAACGGTGAAGTTGTTCGCATACAGCGAGCCCTGACCAGGCTTGTCGGGATCAGTCGGCGAGCCCTTGTCGGTGACGGTCATGGTCACGGTGACGGAGACGGGCTTCGAGTCCGCATCCTTAACCGTGTAGGTCACCTGATAGGACTTGCCGCCCTTCCACGCGAACGATGCCGCTTCGTCCAACGTCTTGAAACCACTGATGGCAATGGTTACGCCATCTGCGCCGCTCAGAGGCTTGCCGTTGACATCCGTGCCGACGATTGCCGCCGCAGAGTACAGCAGCTGCGCCAGCTTGGTGGCATCATTCTTGGTACCGTTCAGCTCGGGGTCGACGGAGACCGTGAAGTCATTGCCGTAAATCGACGCCTGCTGACCGGTTTCGGGCTTGTCCGGATCGGTCGGGTCGACCGGGCCGGTACCGTGGTCGCGCACCTGCATGGTGACGGTCGCCGATACCGCATTGTTGCCCGTGATGGCGAAGGTCACCTGGTAGGAGTCCTTCGTCCAATCCTTCACCTGGCTGACCGGGGTGGATTGACCATTCACCAACGCTGTAGCGGTTACGTCACTCACTTCCAGAGCCGTGCCGTCGGCCTTGGTGCCGACGACCTTGGCACGCTTGGCCAGGAATGCCGCAAGGGCATCTCCCGCGTTCAACTCGTCACGGGTTACCGCGAAGTTGTTGGCGTGGATGGAGGCCTTGCTGTCCGGATCGGTGCCGTCGCCGCCGCTGCCGTTGTCACGCACATGCATGGTGACCGTCGACTTGGCGTTGGTGCCGTCGAAGGAGAATTCAACCTTGTGGTCATCCTTGTCCCAGTCGATGGTGTTGGCGGACGTGGAATCGGTTCCTGTAAAGAACGCTGCGATACGGCCGAGCACCGTGGTGGCTGGCTTCTCGATTTCCGTGCCGTCCACCTTCATGGTGACGTTGTCCTTAGTGGCGCTCTCGTCATTCAGATGTCCGGTCACGTTGGCGCGCTTGAAGAACTCTTCGCGCACGCGGGCGTTGTCCCAAGCGGTGGGGTTGTCATCCTTGCGAGAGACGGTGAAGTCATTCGCAAAGAGTTCGGCGCTGTTATCCGGATCCGTGGTGCCACCCTTGGTGATGGTGGCCTTGGACACGGAGGTCGCCGCATCATCCTTCACGCCGAACGTGAAGTCGATGGTTTGGCCAGCCTTGGCTGCATTCAGCGCGGTGCGCGAATCTTCCGGAACAATGACAGTGCCGGCAGGTTTCGACAAATCGTCCTTCTTGTAGGCAACCGCACCCGCACGGCGGATGAGCTCGCTGTCGGAAGGCAGGTTCTTAGCGGTATCGCGCTCTTCTTCGGAAACGGTGAAGTTGTTCGAGAACACCACGTAGGTAGTGCCTTCGCTTCCGCCGTCGCCTCCGCTGGAGTTGTCGAACACCGTCATGGTGACGGCGGCCGTCGCTTCGGTACCGTTGACGGTGAAGGACACCTGGTACTCACCCTTGGCCGTCGGCCAAGTAGCCTCGCCAAGCAGCTTGCCGCCGAGCTTGACGACAACCGGGCTAGTCGACTCAGCAGTCACTTTCGCGGAGTCAATTGCATCGCCATTGGCGTCCGTGGCAGCCATACCGGCCTGCTTCACCAGCCACTGCACACGGGCCGCGGCTTCCGTGCCTGCCTTGGACAGATCATCCAAGGTAACGGCGAAGCCGTGTGCCGTCACGCTAGCCAGCGGATTGTTCGCATCGCCGCCGTCCTCGCGCACGGTCATGGTGCGGGTCACCGTTGCCTTGTCATCCGAGGTAACGGTGAAGGTCACCTGGTAGGAATCCTTGCTCCAATCGGTCACCTCATCGACCGCGGTGGCCTTGCCGTTCACGTTCACCGTGATGGTGATGCCGTTTACGGTGAGATCCGCACCGTCCTTATCACGTCCGACCACGCGAGCACGAGCCGCCATAAGCGCCGGCACATTCTCCACCTTCGTGCTGCCGGTGAGTTCGCCGCGCACCATGAAGAAGTCGTTCGCGTAGATTTCGGCTTGCGACGTGTTCGACGTTCCGCCGTCCTCGCGCACGCTCATCGTCACCGTGGTGGACACCTTGGTGGCGTCCTTGACGGTGAAGGTCACCTGATACGAGGACTTGGACCAATCCGTGACATCGCCGAGCTGCTTGCCGCCAACTGTGACAGACACCTTGCTGGCATCCAGCGCCGCGCCGGACTTGTCGGTACCGGTGACACGAGCCTGATCATACATGGTTGCCGCCAGAGCGGTTGCGTCGCCAGTCAGGTCGCCGCGCTTCATGGTGAAGTCATCACCGGAGATCGACGCCAAGCCCTTGTCGGGATCGCTCGGATCTGTCGGATCGACCGGGGTCACATGATCGCGCACCAGCATGGTCGCGGTCGTGGCGACAGGCTTCTTGCCCTGGAGCGTATCCGTAACGGTGAAGGTCACCTGGTAGCTGGGCTTGGTCCAACCGGTCTTGGCGGCCTCGGCCACAGCCTGGCCGTCGACAGTGATGGTCACACCATCTACCGTGAGCTTCGCACCGGTCTTGTCAGTGCCGGCCACACCAGCTCCGGAGTACAGGAACTCATTGAGCTTGTCCTCCTGCGTACCAGCAATGGTGCTGCGCTGTACGGTGAAATCGTTCGACGCGATGGACGCCAATCCATTGTCGGGATCGCTCGGGTCGACCGGAGTCACGTTGTCACGCACCAACATGGTGGACTTGACCGATACCGGCTTGCTATCCGTGCCGTTAACCGTAAACGTGACCTCGTAGCTGGGCTTGCCCCACACGGTAGCATCCGCACCATCGATGGCAACCGTCACGCCCGTGTAGGTGAGCGGCTTGCCGTTGGTGTCGGTACCGGTCACGCCGGCGTCCGAATAAGCCAACTGCTTGGCTGCTTCGAGACTCTTGCCGGACAGATCGGACTGCTTGACCATGAACTGCCTGTTGGCATAGATCGAAGCCTGCTGTCTGTTGCCACCGTCGCCCGGATCGACCGGGTCGGTGCCCTGGTCGCGCACATGCATGGCGACCGTGGCTTGCGCGGTGGATGCACTGCCGTAGGAGAAGACGACCGTATGCTCGTCCTTCGCCCAGTCAATCTGGTTATTGGCAGAGGCCGCGAACACGCTGGCGATAGCGTCCAGGACACGACCTGTCGCAGTGGCAGACTTCGGCGCGATGGTCACCGTACCGTCCACCGTAATGGTGACGTTCGTCTCACCGGCAGGCGTGCCGTTGAGCTGACCGGTGACGCCGGCACGCGTGAGCAGTTCTTCACGCACCTGGCCGTCGGTCCAGTTTTCGGGCTTCGCTTCGCGGCTGACCGTGAAGTCGTTCGCAAAGATCTCGGCCTTGTGCTCCGGATCCGTGGCGCCACCCTTGGTGATGGTCACTTTGGAAGTGGCGGTGGCCTTCGGGCTGGCGGTGTCTTCCTTCACGGTAAAGCCCATGTCGATGACGTCACCCACGGATGCCTTGTTAAGCGTATCGCGAGCGCCTTGAGCCAGCTCAACCGTGCCGGATGGCGTGACCAGATTGGTCTTGAGGTAGGCAACCGCACCGGCGCGACGGATAAGTTCGCTGTCGGAGGGTTCGTCGCTCTGGACGTTGCGTTCCTCTTCGGAGACGGTGAAATCGTTGGAGTACACCATGTACTGGCTGTTACTATCTCCGTTGCCGCCGTCGCCATGCTTGAACACCGACATGATGACGGTTGCGGTGGCCGTCTGGTCACCGTCGTGCAGGGTGAAGGTCACCTGATAGTCGCCGACGGCAGGCTTGGACCAATCCCAGTTCGCCACCTGCGCGGTGACCGGGCTGGAGTCAGCGTCAGACACGTCGGCCTTGGCAACCGTCTGCTTGGCCGAGCCGAGGTAGGCTTCGACGCCGGCGCGTTCGAACAACCACTGGTTCTTCGGCGTATTACCAATCTTGGCAATGTCATCCACGGTCACCGGGAAGCCATTCGCACGGATGTAGCCGCCGTTGTCGGTGGTGCCTTCGTCGTCGGACACCGTCATGGTGACGGTTGCGACCAGTGCCGACTGCGACTTTGCCGTGAACCGTACCTCATAGGCCGATTCATTCCACGACAACGTACCGGAGCCATTGAGCTGTGTCCATTGTGCACTGCTGCCCTTGACTCGCACTGCCACGTAGACAGAATCCGCATTCAGCGCAGTCTGCACACCGTTCGCCACGGTGTAGCCTGCAGCCGCCGACTTCTTCCACATCGTCGAGATAATCTGCGACACATCCTTGCCGGTCAGGTCATCGGCACGAGAGGCATGGAAGTCATTGGCCATCAGCTTGCCGTTGCCATCGTCGGGGATAATGGCGCTATCCCAAGCCGTTGCCTTGGACTTGCTGGTCGCCGTGTGCACCGTGAACGTGATGTCGCCGCCCTTGCCGGCTTCCAGCGCCTGCAGTGCCGTAACGTCCTCGCTATCAACGGTCGGTTCCAGCGTGGTTTCCACCGGGGCCATGTTTGCATCGAACTTCACGCCGAAGGCCTGAGCGCGGGTGCGTAATGCCTGGTAGTTGTTCGCATTGTTGAAAATGGCGTCGGTCTTGGCTTGGAAGTCGAAGTCGTTGGAGAACGCCCCATAGAACGTTCCATCTTCACCTTCACCGCCCGGCGTTATGGTTCCGTTGTCGCGAATATGCGCCACCAACGTCGCCTGCACTTGGTTCGCTCCACTGCCCATCGTCAGCAGGATGCCAGCGCCGTCAACCAACAGATCAGCGGTCATCGTCTTGCCGCCAATGGTGGCGGTGACTTGGTTGGCATTCTGCTGCAGATCGATTTCATTGCCATCCGCATCGGTTGCGACAGCGCCAGAACGCTTGAGCACAAACTTCAACAACTCCTCGGCGGAAAGCTGCTTGAACTCGCTCTTGGCCGCATACATATCATTTGCATACAGGCTACGCTTGGTGCCGTTGGAATCCGTCATGCCGTTTTCGTAAACGACAACCTTGGTCGTCGACTCAGCCGGAGTGACGTCACCCTCCTTGTATCGGTATGTCACCGAAGCATCGTCGCCAGCCTTCTTGTTTTGTAGGTTCGATACATCGGAACCAAGCTCATCCACGAAGTTCTCAACCGGCTTCATCGGAGCACCAGGCACGATACTATATACTTCGACCTGACCACGAGATACAAGTTGCGGAGTGACCAGAGGGCTACCCGTTCCCAGCAACTCCAGCTCTTTGACGGATGCACGGAAGGAATCCGTCGAGAAGATCGCAAAGTTACCGTTGGCCCCACCGTTCTGTTTGATGTCCATGCGCACGGTAGCCGTGAGATGCACATCGTTCTTGGTGAGGGTGAACGTGACCTTCCAGCCATTGCCAACAGACCACTCCTGTGCTTGACTGTCATCCGTCTTCACAGCCTTAATGGCGATGGTGGCGCCCTGCGGGTAGGTACGATTTTCGCCCGTCGGGTAGGCCATGCCATCCAGGACTCCCGCCACGTCGGCACGTTCCAACATCATGGACGCAACCTGCTGTTCAGCAGTACCTTCCGTTCCATACGTGATGCCAGTGGGCTTGGTACCGGCAAGCTCATTGAGACCAACCACAAAATCATCGGCGAAGATATTGTTATCGCCAACTTGCTGGCCGCCGCTGTATACATATCCGGTGGAGGTGCTGTAAGCCTGCAGGTTGCCTTCGATCACACCGAAGGTCACCGTCGAGCTTCCACCGGCCTTCGTATTGCGCAGCTTCGTCACGTCGTCAGCCGGGACATTCACATCCTTGGCCGCCAGAGTAGTGCGCTTGCCATCGGCATCCACCGAATAGGCCTCCACCTTCGCACGAGTCTGCAACGCCGCGTAATGGTCACTGCTCGTTTCCGGTACCAGCGTCGCGAACTCTTCCGTACTCAACTCGAAGTCGTCAGAGAAGACGCCATACGAGCCCTTATCCGGATTGTTCGGATCAATAGGCTTCTCCTCACCATGATCCTTGACGGTCATAGTGACGGTTGCCTCGATACCAGCATGCCCATTGACACTGAACGTCACTTGGTAACTGTTCTTCGCCCAGTCCGAGCCGGCGGATACCTGCGTATTGCCGTCTTTAACGGCAACACTTACCTCAGCGTCGGTGAGGTTCTTCCCCTCAACGAGGCCCCACACGTGAGCGCGGTTGAAGAAGAACTCCACATTTTGCGCCGGTTCGCCTTCCAGCTTCTTCAGCTCGTCACGGCTGGCGGTGAAGTTACGCGCAGCAATTTGGGAGGTACCATCTTCCGTACCAGAGCCATTGTCATATACGGTGACATTAGAAATCGAAGAAGCCTTTCCCTTGTCGGTTCCATAGGAGAATCCAACCTGCACCTGGCCGCCACTTTCGTGAAGGGTTGAGGTGAAGTTCTCGCGATTAACCAGAATAGACCCTTCATCAACTGACATAGAAGGATTCTCAGCGGAATAGGCCACCGCGTGGGCACGGGAGCGGACCTCCGAGTCCGTCAGCGCGTTAGCATCGGAACCGGTATAGCCATCAAGCTCGTTAGCAGCAGCCTTAAATGCATCAGAGAACACTAGGTTCTGTCCATCTTCGGAAGCACCGCCATTGTCATACACGCGCATGTTCACGGTGGTGGACACACTGCCTTCAGGAACAGCGAAAGTAACCCGGTAAGTCTTGCCCGATTGCACAGAGTCACCACCGGTCACAGACGGACTGTATTCGATAGTTACCGCCGTACCGATGTCGCTCGCCTGTAGAGCGTCGCCGTTAACCTTGGTGCCGCTGGCCTTCGCACGTTCCCACACCAACTTGTTCAGGTCCGTGAGATTCTTGCCAGCAACTTCGGTCTTGGACACCGCGAAGTTCCATGCATAGATGGAGGAATCGGGGCTACCGGTCTGACCCGACGAGGTGACGGTGACGTCGACGGTCTTGCTGACCTCGGTACCGTCGCCGTTGCCGGAGACGTAGAAGGTTACCGACTGCTTGTACTCACCTTCGGCGGAGCGCAGCTTGTAGGTGTTCGCCGTGGCCTCGCCCGCGGCAACCAACCGCATCTTCGGCGACGTGGTGCCGTCGGCGGCGTTGTTCACCTTTGCCTTGGCAAGTTGCACCAAACGCAGCGTCAAAGCATTCTCGTCGTATCCGCCGACAGTCGTGCCGTCGGCATTCAGATACTTGCTGAGTTCATCCTTGCCGATGGTGATGTTGCCTGCGCTGATGGACACACCAACGCCTGCGGTCAACTCATCCGTCGGCAGCGAAGCGAACTGGGAGCTCGTATGCACTGCGCGGAATTGCGCGGCGAACGAGCCATGCTCCTGCAGATAGGCGGCCGGAACCGTCAGCAACGTGCTATCGGTCGCGGTCATAGCACCGTCCTTCTGGAACGACATCTTGGCACCATCAAAACTGACCGATCCCCATTCGCCGTTGACCTTGACCTGATACTGCGCCGCAGCATTGGCGGTTACCCTGAACACGGCACTGTCGGATGACGATGCCGGCTGCGTCACCGTAATAGTCGGCGTGGCCAGGCGGGCAGGCACGGTGTCGTTCTCCGAGTCCACGCTCAAACCGCTTTCGGCACCAGTGACGGTGAAGCGGTAGGAACGGCCCGCGTAGTCGCCAACTGCCATACTGGCAGTCTGCTTGGCCACGGCCGCACGCTTGGTGCGAGTCTTGCCCAAACCGGTGACAGCAACATTGACCGCGTTACCGTTCTCCGTGTAGGAGGACGCGTAACTCATGGTTTCCGCAGCCATATCGAAGGTGCGGTTAATGGTTCCAGCGTCCGTCACGGTTGGCTTCGCGGGGCGGGTCCACAGCGTCTCCGACTCGGTGAAGTCGCCCGACTCGAACGCATTGTTGCCCTTGAGATAGGCCGTCACCGTGTGCTTGGTGTTGGATTGCAGACCAGTTACCTGCAAGCCCTTGGACATATCCGCGTCAGAGCCTCCATTATCCACACGATAGGCGACGGTCGGCAGATAGGTATGGCTGCCGAACTTGTCTTCCAGCGGCGTCTCCGGAGTGGAGGCCGTGAAGGTTACCGACGTATCGGTGGCCGCATCATCCATCTTGCCCGGCACGGACAGCTTCGGCAGCTGGTCCTTGGTGACCTTGACCAACTTGTACGACGGGGTGGCATGCTGGTCAGCACCATTCACACTAGCCTGCCAGTCGACCGTCCAACCATTAGTCATATGATCAGTGCCTGCTGCCATATCCGGCTCACCAGCAGCCTTCAAGCCGCTATCCGACGACAGCGTCACCGATACCGGACGCCAGTTATTGGCAGTATCATATGCCTGCACCTTGGTGGCCTTCTTGAGGTACTCCGTCCAGGACGTGTCGTCACCGTTATGCTGGTCCTTCTCGGGCAGTGTGCTGGACGCATTGTCCGCATAGATACCATTGCTACCCGTGTCGAACACACGTAATGTTGCCGTTGGTACCAACGTGGTTCGACCTGCCAGCAACGTCCACAACGTGGTGTTCTGCTTCGGCGTAATCTGCAGGCTCACCGTGATGGGATCATGCGTGATCTTCTCATCGATGGCCGTGACCGGAGTCTGATCAGCTCCAGCGGTCAGCGTCACCTTATCTACGGTGTACTGATCAGCACCGATGATGACCTGATTATCGCCCACCGTCCGTGCCACAACCAGACCCATCTTGTCGGCGAACTTCGCCGGATCCGGATCGGTCGTGTCCGACTTCGCGAGCTCAGACTTCACCTGAGCGGCAGTGGTGGCGTAGTCATGAATAGCGGCGGAGTATTCACCCTCAGTAACCGTAGTCGCACGCACGTCCATTGAAATCGTGGTTTCGGCCAACGGAATACGCTTATTGTCAATTACCGAAGATGACGCTTCGCCCGTATGCGTGTGCTGCACGCCATGCGCATCAGTGTACGTATATTCCACCGTCACCTTCGCCGAATATTGACCAACGGCCAACGCCGACACCGACACCGGCACAGTGATGGTTTGGTCTGCTGACGTGATCGTCTTGCCCTTCCACCCGGAAGTGTCGGATCCAAGCTCAATCCAATCTTCGGCACGAGCAATAGGTTCGACCGTCACATTGGTCACCGTGAACGACGGGGACTTCAGTCCGCGGTCTTCCAACGACAGGCCAGCAGCCTTACTCAAGAAGTCACGCGCCTTCAACGTCACGTTGTAGGTTGCCTTTTCGGTTGTGCTGCTATTAGCGGCAACATGCTCGACGGCAGGAACGGTGTCGTTAATCGTCAAATTGGCATCTTCAATCAACGCCTCAATATTGACCTGTGCACATCCCTCTTGATCGCCGTTAACAACGCATTGCGTATTTTGCAACGGCGTCACTGCGTCCTTGCCGAATGCAGAAGCCAACGACTCAGTCATGGTCGGTGCAGCATCGCCGGTAACCGGGGTATTGTAGGGGTTCTTCTTACCATATTCCTGCAGTTGCAGCCCTTCAATACCCTGCGTCGAGCCAGCATTATTGGTGTTATCGGCCGTAAAGTAGTACCCGCCGAACAACATACCTGTTTCAGCAGGCTGGCTACCGGAAGCCACCTTAATCGGCGGCCAGCCAAACGTAGCAGCACCAGAAACCAACGAAGTACGAGCAGCAGCACCGTTCTCGTTCACTAGGCCAGTATTTTCAGGAACGGTAAACCGCACACCAAACTGCCCTTGCTTGGCATATGCCTTCTGCACAAAGGTGATGCCATCCAAGTTACGCCAAGAAGTAGCGTTCGACGGCGTGCCAGCAGAATCCTGCTGTCCCCACTGAGACGGCTTCAAATTGCTGATATTGCCGATAGAGGACAAGTACTGGAAGGACTCCGTGTTGAAATCCTTGTCAGTAATCGACGCATATCCGTTAGGTGCGATGGCCCACGGAACGGTGTCCCAACCCTCTTTCAGCGCGGTAACGGTACCCGGATCAACCAGATCGTCGACATTATATGATTCACCAAACACGGTCTTCCAATACGACTTCAGCTCCTCAGTATCTCCGGTCTTAGGCCAGGTACCACCCGGAAGCGTTGTCGCTACCGTACGCGTCCACTTCAGCTTCTGCGTCGAGGCCGCGTTCTGCTGGTATTCGTTCGTACCGGTCTTCCCGCTCTCCTCATCCTTGCCGACCAGCATGGCGGCATTGGTGAAGTTCACGGTGTACGTACGCTCGGTAAGTACATACTGCACCATGATGTCACCCTGAACATTCGCCAATGCAGGGTTCGCGGCGTCATAGTAGCTTCCCGATACGCCAGACACCGTCGCCTTGGTTGAGTCGCTGCCACTGAACTTATTAAGTTCCTCCCAATTCTTCGCCGTGTATGACGTCGGCAACTGCTTCAGCTGTACCGACTTGATGTCATAACCAGGCGTCTCCCACTGATTCTCCTTGCCGAATGTCGGCAGGTTGTAGGAGCTGCCAGCCTTCACCCAATACGAGTTGTACTGAGGCGTAGAGGACGGCGTGCCAGCGATGGGATCGGTGTTGTACTGCTTGATGAAGCCATCATCATTAGGCGAAACCGAACCGTCATTCTTCACCGTACCGACGTGCATCAGCATCACATCCGTGCCTTCGTCGCCAAAGCTGCCCGACAGCTTGCCGTAGAATCGGCTACCGGATTCAGGTGTGAATCCAAGCATGACACGGTAATACTGGTTGATACGCACCGGATCATTGGCTGTATCACTCTCTGCCTTGGTCACATCACCCACAGAGCGGCTGCCGAATGTACCCGTATACGTGCTGGCATTCGCGGAATTGGCAACGGAGTTGATCTTGCCCGCCACCCCTGCGACGCGGATTGGATAGGTTCCTGCCGCATGGTTCAGCGCGCCGGTGAAATCAGACCAACCCACGGTAGCCTTGCCTTCGCCTTCAGCGTACTTAGAATCGGCGAAGTGATAGTGCTGATAGGTCACATTCTTGGGAGAGGTTACGGTAATGGTACCGTTCTGGCCCTCACCGTAGGCGTCGGTCTTTGTAATGGACGGCGCCTTGGCACGAGCAGTCAACGTCAGTGTCTTAGTTGTTTCGATATGGTTGCCGTCCTCCGCCTTACGCGTGATGGTCAGCACCGGGCTGCCACCGGTCGCCCACTTATCTTCCGTGGAATCCAGCGCCTTGGTCAGCGTCAGCACATAACTGTTGCCGGACTGCGCCAAATTGTCGGCACTATAGCTATTCGGCAAACCGGAAATTACTGTATTAGCGGTATCAGCAGCCGAAGTACCGGCGATCGCCACCGTACCCAAACCAACGCCAGACACGGTAACAGTTTCATCGCTAACATTCACGGCAGTGAAGTTCATATCCCATTGGCTGGGTTTCACCGTGAAGGTCATCGGGATCGTGAGCGTCTTGATGTTGTCGCCCAGGTCGCCCCCCAATTGGCCCAACGTGTACGTGATGACGATGTTGGCCTTATACGTGCCGGCGTTCACCGCCTTATCCGTGGGCTGCACCTTGAACACCGTGCCGTCCGAGCCAATGGCCGTCCCCGCCTGAGGCTTTTGGGTCAGCGCGAAGGCATCCTTATTCGCACCGTCAATTGCCACGGTTTTAACCGTAATTTCGGTGTTTTCAGGAGCCACATTCTGCTTCGTTACCGTCAGAGACTTCGCAGCAGACGCTAGCTGATAACCATACGTAGCCGTCCAAGCCGTGCCCTGTCCCTCGTCATCAACGCCAAGGCGCGCCGGTTCGCTAGACAAGGTGCCCGTAAGATCTGCCCACTGTGCGTACAAAGTTACCGAAGTCGACACGCCAGGTAGCAAATCTTTCATCACGGTATCGCTGGTAACCGCAGTACCACTACCGTCCTGCTTCGTGTTCCATCCCGTGAAATACTTGCCGGACTGCCAGAACGGCATCTTCGGGAACGTCATGTTCGTATTGGTGTAGGCCGTAGGAACAGGAACCGTAATCTTCGCCGTATTGACATCTGTGTAGTCAAAACGGTAGGCAGACCCATCCTCCCATCCAGACTTCACGCTACCCGTCGCAGACGAATATGCAGGATAATAATCCGTATCCTTGCCGCCCTTAGTAGCAGAGCCATCCTTCATATACCAGTTCGTGCCATCACCATAGTTAAATGTCACAAAGGCATTAACCTTGTTCCATGTTGCCTTTAGTGTCGTCGGACCAGTAATGGGCTGCGACCGTACCGCATTAGCACCAAGCTGCACGCTAGAGCTCGCAGTGATCTGCGTCCAAGCGCTTAGCGTATGCCCCTTGAGACTATAAGTCGAAGCACCGCTCGCCGGAATCGAAGTGGTTCCATTGCGCTTCACCTCACGGCTATCCAGCACCTGGCTCTTTCCAGCACCTTCCAGTGACTGGGACACATCGGTGTTGCCGACATTGTTCACATGCTCGAACTTCACGGTGTAATACATATCCACAGTTACCGGCGAAGACGCCAGCGACGCAAAGTTGCTGTCGCCGGACTTAATCCGCACTTCGTACTGGCCTTCTGCCAATCCCGTAACCGTGCCATTGCTCGGCACGTCAGTCCAATCACCTGCGTTGACCTTGCGATATTGGTACGTTGCACCATTCTCTCGATTATTCACCGTCAACGTACCAGTGGCCTTGTTGTCCAATGCGTAGTGCGTGGCGATATTCGCAGGAGCTGCCGGACGATGCGGCACATTCACCGACTTGGAAGTCAAGTTATGGTTGGTATCCTGCTTGGACACGGTCACCGTAGTGGTACCGGTGCCACCAGGCGTACCATTCTTGTCCCAACCATTCAGCACACCGGTCAACGAGGTGGAAGTACCATCGCCACCCGTTACCTTGGTATATCCGCTGATATTGGAGACGGAGGCACCCTGCACCTGCGAGCCATGGAACGTGATGGTTTCCTTGGCATAGTCGATAGTCGGCGCCGTAATATCGAAATCGATCTTCGTCACCTGCACTGTGGCCTGAATCTGCTGATTCGTGCGCTGATTGTCGCCAAAGTGCATGTTGTATTCCGTATCGCCGTCCTTCTTGGGACCGCTCCACTTCGGAGCCAAAATCGCAGAATACGTTCCCGCAGCCTTGTTGGCAGGGAGCGTGATGGTAACCACGGCATCCTTACCAGCGGGAATGTCAAATTGCCATGGTGCCCCGCTAGACGGGGTCTGGCCGTCGATGTCAACCTTCTTCACATCGGCACCGTCGATCTTCACCGAAGCAATCGACATACCGGTGTTGTTCGCATCGAAGCCAAGCTCATATACGTGCTCGGGCACCGTGGAACCGTTATGCAACGTTATGGTAGTCGTCGCCGACTCGGTTCCCGCGTCGGAATACGGAACCTTTACGGTGGTCGATGGCGCGGTTTGCGTTAGCGTCAGCGGCAACGATTGCCAACGGGCGTATACCGTCAGCGAAGTCTTACCATTGAACGCTTCCGTGTTGGCAGTATCGTTGGTGAGCTTCGTGCCCCAGGCCTCGGCATCACCAGAGCCATCGTTCTTCGAGCCATCACCATCCTTGGTGTACCAACCAAGGAAACGGTAATCACTCCGGAAGAAGTTTGACCAGCTTGCGTCGGAGGTATACGCCTTGTATAGACCCGTGAGGTTGTTGCCACTCTTGGTGGCGTGGGCGTCCTCCAACGTACCCGAATAAATATCAGACACCTGCATGGAATCAAGTGCATTCGGCGTTTGCGGACTGCTCGACTTACCGCCGTTGAGATCATAGGTGATGGTTCCCACGGTCTTGCCCACCGTGGCAGACAAGTTCAATGTGGCCGTCTTGACATAATGGTGCCCGCCTTGCTGGGTACCCGCATCAAAACTCAACGCTGCCGTAGCCGAATACGTGGTGCTTTCTGCCCCAGAGGTCTGACCTGTGTCGAAAGTGACCTTCAACGCCAACGTACCATCATCCGAAATGAAGCAATTTCCAGACGCCGTTTCCGCCACGGTGCATGACGATACTGGCACGACATGGAATAGACTGGCGTTTGTGCCACTCATCGACACCTTCACCAGACGCGGCTTAACCACTGACGTGTTGCCTGTCGGAACAATGTCAGTGACGGCTGCCGAAACATCGGTATTGCTTGCTTGCTCTTGGGTATAACCATTGTTAAGTGTGAAGTTAACGGAAGAGCTAGATTGTCCTGCGTTCTTCAGCCCCACTGTAAAACTACGGTCTTGCCAGTTAGCGTACACCTTGACAGTATCTCCGCTGATATCCCACGAAGATGGATCATCGCCAGGCTTGTCCGTGGACTTGACATCCGTGCAGGTGCCGGAGCTGGTACGGCACCAGCCGGCAATGTAGTTCTTCGGATTGCTCTTATTGCTGTTGTCCCAAGCATCGATACGGTGATTATTCTTCAGCCAAGTGGCGTCGGAAGAGCTGCCTGCATCGGACAACGTCGGCAACACACCAATCGTTCCGTTATCATTACCATTCGCTGTCAAATCATAGATCCACGTCGATGAAGTGGTACCGCTCGCCGACACATAGTTGGCTCCAGCACCATGCTTCCACACAAACTGAACTTTGGTGATGGACGACTTCCAGGTATACGTGATTTGTGTCTTACCGCCGATCGTGACCTTCGGATCATTTTGAGTTACGGCTGTCGCACTTCCATCACCGACCTTGGAAGAAACACTTGCAAGCACGTGATAAGGAATAAACACATCGCCCGTACCCGCACCAGTACTCCACGGCAACGTAAGTTGCGTTCCGGAATCCACAACCTTGGATACGTTGACCTCACCTGCACGGTCGCCCTGCAGCTTTTCCGTCATATCCTTGCTGGCAGGCCCAACGTGCTTGAACGTCACCGTATACGTCTGCTTCACACGAACCTGCACATACTGCGATGCAAATGCCTCTGAACCTTGTGTGGTCAACGCGGCCTTACGGACAAGATACAAGCCCGGAGCCAAACCAGTAAGCTCATGGCCGCTATCTCCAAGCGTCTTCCACTGGCCCGGCAGAGGCGTCGAAGTTGGCACAGAGCCACCATTCACCGCGTAGTACTGATACTGCGCGTTGGCATCGTTAGTATTGACACGGATGGTGCCCTTGGTGTCATCCAACGCATTAATCACTTGCACTTGATTCGTACCGCTACCCAAAGAAGGCGCGGCGGGACGGTCGCTCACCCGATACGACTCTGTGAGCGCATTATACGTTGCGTCGATATCCTTGCTCAACGTAAACGTATGCGGCGAGCTGCCATCGAGCAGACTTGTCAATGCATACTTGGTAGAGCCATCAGCATTGACTGCGCCGGAGACACCGGTCAAACCGTTGGCCTGCCAACCATTCTGGTCATCCGACATTGTTCCGCTGAAGGAAACCTGCTCACCAGCGTAATCAATAGTTGCCTTCGGCGCGGTACGTGCCTTACGGCTCACCGTTTCTTTCAAGGTCAACGGCACTACAACCTTATAATTCCAACCACCGGCCTGGTCACCCGCATCAAGCGTGATGTTCCAGTTGCCTGTATAGGTACCTGCACCGTTGGACCCGGCAAGGAGCTTCACAGGAATGGTGAATACACCACTCGTCGGCTTCATGCCTTGTCCAACAGCACTCGAAATACCCGTCTTATCAATCTTGAAACTTCCGTTTGAAGTTGATGACACCCAACTGATATCAACGATACGCGGCTGCAATGCGCCGGTACCGTTACCCGTAGGTGCGGTACTTCCCAGTTTCATGTTTTGCAAAGAGAGCTTAACGTTCCAAGTGGCGGCGTCTTGGCCAAAACTGACCTGGAGGGACTTATCCTGCGTAGTGGATGTATCCAACTTCGCCTCAAACGTACGATCCACCCAATGCGCATACAACGTCATAACGCCCGCACTGTCAACAGATGCACCCTTACTCTTCAGATCTTCCGCCGACTGGTTTGCGGTGGCCTTACTGCCCCCGCCATTCTCTTGGGTGTACCAACCCTCAATATAATTCAGATTGTACGAAGCAGCATCCGACGAATCAGTTCGCCACGCATCGATAATGCGCGCACTATCCGATGCATCGCCAGATTCTCCACGATTCGTCATACGCGGAAGTGCACCAATATTACCGTTCTTCAAATCATAGACGAATGAAGATTGAGCAGCGGTTCCAGATACCTGCAAATTCTTCTGGTCTGTGGTGAAGTCGAACTTTACCTTGGCAATGACACTTTTCCATGTCGGCGTCAGTGTGACGGACTGCCAAGGGACTTTGATTTTCTGCCCGAGATTGTACTTTGTTCCATCAGGCGCTTGCCATCCAACCTGCTCGGCGCTCGGCTTGGCATACGAAGCCTGGGGAAGGGTGATCTCGTCGTACGAATACTGTCCCATTGACGATGGGGCCGCCCTTGATATAGGCGTTCCCCCATCTGCGCCAAAGGACACCGATGCCTTATGCCTGTAATTCAAGTCGGCCAGAGATTGGTCATCTCCCACGGTTCCAGAAACACCCGTGGGATTAGAAAGGGACCATCCCGTATCGAGCGATTCCTGATATCCGGAAAGGCTATAAGTCGTGCCGTACGCGACTTTGACTTTTTCGGTCTTTGCCGTCTCATAGACAACGTTTTGGGAAGAGTCTTCCTTCTGTTTCATCCAACGTATCTGGCGTTCCACCAATGTGCCCACGCCAGAGCCTTGCTTCCACTGAGCGACGAAATGCAATGTCGAGGTGGCGGCACTGGTACCGCCCGGCACCAGATTCATGTCCGATAGCTTAGCAGTAGAACCGGGTTTGAACACCCGACCGTTGGCATCTTCCGTCACCTTATATCCCAAGAAGTACGATCCTTGTTTGGTCGGTACAGCTGTCGGAACCGCTATGGCTCCGGCCTTGATTATGTCGTAACTTCCCTCGTCCGACGGCGGGTTGTCCTGATACTGCCCTCCGTTCGCAGAATATTCCACCTTATATTGAGTCGGAGATGCATCGACGTTGATGAATTCCAGATTCGTCGACAGAGGATCGTTGAACGAGTAGAGACGCCACCCTTGGTAATCGACCTTGTTCCAATCCCTCAAGGAAGCGTCCGTCGATGTGACCGAGTTAATGTGCCACCCGTTCTTGGGCCTGACGCGGAAAGTGTAACGGCCCCCACTGTCGGAGCCAAGGATTGAGTCCGCGGCGTTCTTGGCCGCGTAGGTATCACCACTCTTCATATCGACCCAACCCTTGAAGAAAGGCGACCAGTCTTGTTTCTGATAAATCTGTCCGTCAACGCCGACGAGGTTGCCGGCCGCCATATATTTCTGAGTCGTAGGAGAATACCGAACCTGTACGTCAAGATCGCTATGGATCTTGTTAAACTCAATCGAAATGGTCGGAACCCAAGCGCTTGTGTCACTACGGTAGCTGGACCGATATACCGTGACCTGGGTGCCTTCCCCGGCCCCTTGCTTTAGGGTCGTATAGGCTGGTGGGGCATCGGAATTCGACTCATAACTCATGTCGGGCAGCTGCACGGACTCCCCATTGACACTAATTGAGGTCGGAAGCTGCGTGAAATTGCCGGTCTTGGCATTCGTGTTACGAAGCGTGTTATAGATGCCGTTGATAGTCAGCCTACCCCAATCGCCTCCGATCTGCCCGACATATTGCGAGAATTTCACCTGCACGGGACTCCACGACCCAGAGTTTGCACGGCTAATCAGTCCCCTGCCGCTACCGTATCCGTCTTCCCCATCGGCCACCATTCCCTGGGTACGCTGAAAAGTCTTAAACACGTTGCCATCCGGATTCGGAAATCCCCACGTAGAATTGTAATAAATAGGACGCTTGTCGTCGCGCACCCCGCCCACATACAACGAATTTTCAAGATGGGTTTCGTCATTCGTCTGCGGCGTATATGACGTAGCCGTGAAATTCACCTTCCAGGACGTCGCATCCGGACGTACGGTCACGCCTACCGTCACAGGCCCGGTAATCCCGTCGAGCTCATAATATACCTGCGTGCCAGTCACGGCCACCTCTCTGGGCTGAGAGTTGGCCCCACTGATATTCCAAATAAAATACGTACCTTGCGCTCGAATAATGGAGAACGACACCTTTCCACCGACATACGCGGAGGTCGTCCTTGACACCCATCGCGAATTCTGGGGCTGCACGGTAGGATAGAAATAACTAATATCTTTGTACGTCACGGACACTTTTTTGGCGTTGCTTCGGTAAGAGAAAATAATCCTCTGCGAATCATTGCGAATCGAAGTAACCAGTGTTATGTCACCCGTATCACCATTGGAGGCACCTTTGATGGCGTAGTTGACCTTGCCATTCACTGCCGCAAGGAACTCAAGCTCGTAACGAATCCCCTCAATTTCAATGTACGCATGCTCGAAAACCAACCCGTTCTGGACAGGCTCCTTACCGGATAAATACCCTCCCGAATAGGACAGGCTCGGAGAAGACTCCAAAATGCCGTCCACTTCCTTGTAGATGCCGGTCACCTGCCCCCATTGGTCGCTCGCCCCGCCAGTGGCAAGTACCTCGGCAGAACCGGAACGCGCCTTTGTCTTGGCCATGGTCACGGACAGGGGCTCGCCGGAAGCGTCCGCCTTCCACGTGGGCACGATCTCATGGCCCGAACCCAACTGCATGACCTCGTCCGAACCGGACACCACGTAACGCGTCGCGCCATTCTCCTCGCGCCTGTCGGCCGCGAGCACCCGGTACGGATTGCCCCACGAATCACGCACCGGCGAGCCGTCCGCCGAATCCACCAGGAACGCGCCCTCGTACGAGGACGGATCGGACAGCAGGCCCGACAGCGTCGCCGCGTCACGCGCCAACGAATCCGACGAGGAAGACGAGGAAGAAGCGGAATCCGACGGGGAGGAATCCGAGGAGGAGGGGGTTTCGGCCGAAGCGTCCGAGGAAGGTAAGGTGGACGCCCCGGCCGAAGCATCGGAGGAGGCGGCCTGGGAGGCCGCCGACGAAGAAGACGAAGAAGAAGAAGAGGAGGATACGGTCAGGTCCGGCACGAACGAGTTCGCCGCCGAATCCGCGCTCGCCACACGACCCGTCAGCAACGACGCCACCGGCGAGAGCGCGCCCGCCAACGCGCCCGCCACCGACGAGAGCACGCCCGAGCCCGCCACCGACGCCACCGCGGCGCCCACCGCCGCCGACGGCGTCACCTCAGCATCGGAAGACACGACGGAACCATCCACGGACCCCACCGTCACCGAACCGGCCGAGGAACCATCAGAGCGCGACGCCCGCGACGCACCGGCCTCGCCCTGCGACTGCCCCTGACCGGACTGCGAAGACTGATCCCGCGAACCGTCAGAGCTGCCCGACGTCGACTGCTGCGCCGCATCGGACTGGCCCTGCGAGCCGGCTTCGCCCCGCGACTGGGCCTGGCCTGACTGGGAGGCCTGGCCCTGCGAGCCGTCGGCGCCGTCCGCCTGCCGTTTCGGCGCCTGGAAGCCCAGCGTGCCCGGATCGGCCAACGCGCCCCCGGCGAACGACGCCGCGAACGGATCGGACCCATCCGGCGCCTGCACCGACACATCCACCGGCAACGAACCATCCGCCAGCAGATCGCCCGGCTCCACGCCCGAGAGCACCGCGTCGCCCGTCACCCCCTCGGACGCCGACACCGCCGCATACGCCGGCACACCACTGAGCATCATCATCAACGCCAGCACCACACCGACAACCACATTCAACGCACCACGAAAACGGTCCATCGTATACCTTCCTCAACTCTAACGTTGGACTTCTAGCCGGGACCATCCCCATCAAGGCATGACAAAGACAGTCCTAGCGACAACTACTCAACAGTCTAGCTAGAAATGACACCCCCCCCCCCCCCACCTTAGACAACACACGCCAATATGCCTACAAAAACACAGGCATTAGGTCGAGAAAGCCCTGCTATCTCAAGTCCTTCGCGGCCTTTCGCCAAGGCACAACGACTAATTTACATAAATGTGTCATTCATCACATTTTTACATATAAATAATGACATTATGTCAATAATCAACCAAGACATTTTAAGGAAATTGACATTATCGATAGACATAAATGCTATATATTGCATAATATACGCATCGCATGCACCCTGCATACAGCGGTACAGTGCGCCATTCCAACGAAGACTTTCTTCGGACTTTTCTCACCCACCGCCACAGATCGCCTGATGTTTCAGCTTGAAATCGTTGTACCAACATAAGTTATCCGACGCACACACCAGGCACCCCGCATAGACCTCACCAACATCCGCCACCCCATGCCGACGCCTTACATATCAGCGCATTCCCAGCAATCATCAATGTTTCCCAACTTTTGATCTATATGTATTGACCAAAAAGTAAGAACATATCAATCGCATACTGAACAGATATGCAGAATTGTGCACTATGTCATATATGACACAGCCAACTCATCCGCATACGCCCAAGCCACTCATACACGCAGCCCACTCGCCGTCACGAGCGACACCGCATTTGCCTAACGTGCGCCCACCAATATGCCCGCAGCAATCAACGCAGCCACTGCCGCAACGGGGAACATAACAAGCACTATGCCTGACAACGACCACGCCACAAGTCCCAACAACGCTCCAGCAACCAAGCCAAGCGTGCCAGCCGCATGATACACCGCCACACCCCGGCCATCCGCGTCAAGAGCAGAAACCACCATGGTCTGCATAACCCCCTCGGCAATAGTGCACGCAAACCCGTACACCGGGGCCGCAACCACCAAACCCCACGGACCATCCACAAGCCACGGCAACGCAAACGCCAACGCGCAAACCACACAAGCGCACACACCAGCAACCCTTGGCTCAGCCCAACGCGTCAACAACGGCGCCAACGCAAACGCCGCGGCAATGCCCGCCACAAAAGACAACACCATAACCGCCAGCATCAGCCCCGAAGCGCCGCCCCAAGCAGACAACACCGCGTCACTCCTGCCCAAATCAACCACAGCCAGCCACACCATCATGGCAATCAGGCCCGAAGCCCCAGCCATCGCCATACGCGACAACGTGACCACCACAAAACGCCGCCCAACACGAGACATGCCATACGGCGCACACAGCACTCGCATAGTAATAGCCGTCAACGGCAAATACTCACTGCTCCGCTCCCGCGGCAAAACAACAAGCGTCACAACCGACGCGACAACAAACCACACTCCGCACACCACAAACGCCACATCGGGCATATGCACAGTCGCCACACCAAGCACACCACCCAAAAGCTGTCCCACCGACAACGCAATACCACGGTCGGCATCAGCCCGATCACGGAATTTATCAGGCACCCGTTCACCAAAAGCAGCAGCAAGCGGCATACTTACCATCGCGTACCCCACCTGCGCAAGACACCAACCGAAAACCATCACCGGCAACCACACCGTATTCACCACACCAGCAATGGCAACCGCGCCCACCACGCCGCCAATCAGCACCCACGGCGAACGGCGACCAAACCTGGTTCGCGTACGATCGCTTATCGCAGCGACCAGCGCATTCGCCACAAACAGCAGGCACGCGCCAATCGCCATAACAATACACACCCACGGCACACCACGCGCGAACCCCAAAACCCTCGCAATATGGTCGGGGAGCAACACCACACTCACTGCAGTCCACGGAATAGCCACCAGCAACGCCGCGAGCGCAAACCCCGCGCGCAATCGAATCACTTCACGCGCATCAGGCCGATGCCCCTCAGCGTCGACCATGGGATCACGCATATCCAAGAACGCAGAATCCGGATTGGGAATAGCAACGTCCAAGCCGGCAGCGGCTGTTACGGGAGCCGCATCCGCGTTGACTTGCGCGGCTTGCACCTCAACACGCTCGCTCGCGGCCTTGGGCGGACGCACTCGCTGACGCACTGCCAACCGTGCTACGGCACGCTTATCTTCCTCGCTTAACGCCTTGTCATAGTCCGGACGGTCATCGATGCCCGGGCGAATAAACACGCTCCCCGGCAATGGCGCCGGCTGGGGCGTCTGCGATTCTTGCTGTCCCTGCGATTCTTGCTGTTCGTCACTCATGCGCACTCCCACCTGACATGGCCGCGTACGGCACGGCCCGCTCCTCACACAACACTTGTGTTCAGTATGACGTATCGTGTGCCCAACGTGACACTCCGCCTCACCCCTATCGCACATAACTTATGGCTGCACCGCGCCCTGGAGCCGCGCCAACCCGGAGCCGCGCCAACCCGGAGCCGCGCCGCCTCAGGAACCGAGAGAGCCCCGCTCTGCCCCCTCCGGAACCACGATAACCCCACTCCGAAACCACGATAACCTCAGGAACCACGCCAGCCCCACAGCAGCCCCCCCCCCCA